>JAZNVK010000177.1:0-8687 GCA_045592805.1 Faecousia sp. | reverse complement strand
CGCAGCCATGGCGGCGTACAGGTGCTGCCTCCCTATGCAAAGAGTAAAAAATCCGAGTGGTATAAAGGCACAGCAAATGCCATCTATCAGAACATTCCCTTCATTGACCGCTATGATCCGGATTATGTTCTGATTCTCTCCGGCGACCACATCTACAAGATGGACTATGCCGCCATGCTCCGCTACCATGAGCAGCAGGGCTCCGATTGCACCATCGCCGTCCGTACCGTTCCCATCGAGGAGGCCAGCCGCTTTGGCATTATGAATACCAACGAAGACGGCTCCATCTACGAGTTTGAAGAGAAGCCCAAGAAGCCCAAGAGCACCAATGCCTCCATGGGCATCTACATCTTCAACTGGAAAGTCCTCCGTGAATTCCTCATTGCCGACGAAGAGGATCCCAAGTCCAGCAACGACTTCGGCAAGAATATCATTCCCGCCCTGCTGGAAAGCGGCCACAAGCTCTATGCCTACGAATTCCAGGGCTACTGGAAGGATGTGGGCACCATCAGCTCTCTCTGGGAGGCCAATATGGAGCTGCTGGGTACTGAGCCTGCGTTCGACCTGTCCGACGCCAGCGGCAACCGCATCTATGCCAGAAACTACGCCATGCCCTCCAGCTTTATCGCCAAGGAGTCCAAGAACGAGAACTGCCTGGTGGCTGAAGGCTGCGAGATCTACGGCAATATCAGCCACAGCGTCATCTCCAACGGTTGCATCATCGAATCCGGTGCCATCGTAGAGGACAGTGTTATCATGCCCAATGTCCGCATTGAGTCCGGTGCCATTGTGCGTCATGCCATTGTGGGTGAGGACTGTGTCATCAGCAGAGGTGCCGTTATCGGCGGCAGCTTCGGTCCCGGCGAAGAGAAGAGCATCAGCGTCATCGGCAAGGGCAAGGTAATCCCTGCCAACGAGGCTGTCAAGCCCGGCGAGATCCGATAAGTAAAGAAAGGGAAAGTGAGGTATAAGGCTATGAATACCACGATGGGTGTAATTTTCGCAAATATTTACGAAACTTCCTTAGGCGATTTAACCAATAAGCGCACCATGGCATCCCTTCCCTACGGCGGCCGTTACCGCCAGATCGACTTTTCCCTGTCCAATATGACCAATTCCGGCATCCGCCATATTGGTATTATTACCAAGCATAATTATCAATCCCTGATGAACCACGTTGGCTCCGGCCAGGAGTGGGATCTGAACCTGGAAGAGGGCGGCCTGGAGTACCTGACCCCCTTTGCTCAGGGACACAACGGCTTCTGGAGAGGTAAGTTGGAGGCACTCAATGATGCCATTGACTTCTTCACCCTGGCCAAAGAGGACTATGTGGTCCTGTCCGACAGCGCTGTGCTCTGCGCTGTGGATCTGAATGAAGTGGTAGAGAATCATATTGCCTCCGGTGCAGATGTCACCGTCATGGTCAAAGACGGCATTTCCAACGGTGTAAAACAGCTGGATATGGCTGTCAAGGCCGAGGAGGACGGCAATGTCACCGATATCGCTGTGGACTATTGCGCCGATGAGAGCTATCTGGCCTGCATGGGCATCTTCGTCATGCGCCGTGACTATCTGATCCAGCGTGTCACAGAGGCTGTGGCACGGAGCTACTACCACTTTGAGCGTGACTTAGTCATGTACGCTTTCGCCAAGCTGGGCGCAAAGGTCAATGCCTACCGCTTCCGGGGCGTTGCGTTGTTTAATGAAAGCACTGCGGAATTCTTCCAGAACAGCCTGAAGCTCCTGGACCCCGAGGTTCGCCACGGCCTGTTCAACCGCTCTAACCGCACCATTTATACCACCGTCCGCAATGAGGTTCCCTCCTACTACGGTGTGGATTCTCAGATCGATGATTGCATCGTAGCTGACGGCTGCACCCTGGAAGGCTGCGCCGAGCGCTCTGTTTTGTTCCGGGGCGTGACTCTGGGCAAGGATGCCAAGGTCAAGGAGAGCATCATTATGCAGGACTGCATCATCGGCGAGGGTGCCGAGCTGGAGTGCGTCATTCTGGATAAGGATGTGGTCATTGGCCCGGGCAAGCGCCTGTGCGGCACCAAGGAATATCCGCTTGTGATTAAAAGAGGAGAGATCGTATGAAAATCGCAATGATCGCATCGGAAGCCGCCCCTTTTGTCAAAACCGGTGGCTTAGGCGATGTGATGCAGGCTCTTCCCGGAGAGCTTGCCAAGCTCAAGGGCAACGAAGTCTGCTTATTCCTGCCCTACTATAAGCGCATCAAGCAGAACCCCGAGATCGTCGTGGAGCAGGTAGGCTCCTTCTCCATGGAGCTGTCCTGGAGAGAGAGCTATGTGGGCATTTTCCGCCTGAAGAGCCGCCGCAAGAAGCTGCAGGTCTACTTCATCGACAATGACTACTACTTCGGTGCCAGAGGCACTGTCTACGGTGACTTTGACGATGGTGAGCGCTTTGCTTACTTCTCCAAGGCTGTCATGGCTGCCCTGTACCACCTGGACTTCAAGCCCGATATCCTCCACTGCCACGACTGGCAGGCGGCTATGGGCATTGTCTACTGTCGGGCGCTGTATCAGCAGTGGTGTCCCTATGCCAAGACCGTCTTCACCATTCACAATGTGGAGTACCAGGGCTGGGCGGATAACCACTTCTTCAGCAATACCCTGGGTCTGCCCGAGGAATACCGCAGCTATATGACCTTCGACGGCGCGATCAACATGATGAAGGGCGCCATCGAGGTTGCCGATATTGTTACCACTGTCTCCAAGACCTACGCTCAGGAGCTTTGCTATCCCTACTATGCCCACCGCCTGGACGGTATTCTCCGCAATAAGTGGCTCTGGGGCATTACCAATGGCATCGATACCGGTGTCTATGACCCCGCCACCGATGCAGCCCTGCCTGTGAACTACAGCGCCGCCCAGATGGCAGGCAAGTGGGAGAACAAGCTGGCACTCCGTCAGGAGCTGGGTCTGCGAACCGATGTGGATACCCCCATTCTGGCCATGGTCACCCGTCTGGCAGGCCATAAGGGCATCGACCTTCTGTGCCACATCGCCAACCGTTTGCTGGAGAAGGATGTGCAGCTGGTTATCGTCGGCACCGGCGAGAAGCAGTATGAGTTCATTCTCAGCGCCCTGGCGCACCAGCATCCCGGCAAGGTGGCAGTGAAGCTGGCCTTTGATCCCAAGCTGGCCAGCCGTGTCTATGCCGGTTCGGACATCTATCTGATGCCTTCCAAGTCCGAGCCCTGTGGTCTGTCCCAGCTCATCGCCATGCGCTACGGTACCGTACCCGTAGTTGCATCCACCGGCGGCCTGAAGGATACTGTGCCTCCCTACAACCCCGAGACCAAAGAGGGCAGAGGCTTCACCTTCCAGAGCTACAATGCCGATGATTTCATGGGCGCCATCGAGCGTGCGGTAGATCTGTTCTACTCTGACCGTGATCAGTGGAATGCCCTGGCACAGCGTGATATGCAGTGCGACTTCAGCTGGAAAGTCCCGGCAAGTGAATATATGCAGATGTATCAAGAGCTGCATGGAATAAAGAAATAAACCAAGTTTTTTCAGGAGGATCCTATGAGCAAGCAAACATCCAAGAAAGTCGAAACATCCCGTCCCGAACACAAAATCAACGTGAAGTCTGCCCTGAACGCTGAGCTTCGCCGTATTTTCGGCTGCGATCTGGCTGACGCCACGGAAAAGCAGGTCTACCGTGCTCTTTGCACCCTGGTTCGAGAGCTGCTGGCAGAGAAGAACCGTACCTTTAACAACGATTGCGCCGATAAGGAGCGCAAGGAAGTTTATTATATGTCCATGGAGTTCCTGGTAGGCACCAGCCTGCGCAACAACCTCTTCAACCTCGGCATCGAGGAAGAGGCACGCAAGGTACTCAAGGACGCCGGCTATAATATTGATGCCCTGTACGAAATGGAGCCCGACGCAGGTCTGGGCAACGGCGGTCTGGGCAGACTGGCTTCCTGCTATATGGACGCAGCCACCGGTATGGGCTATCCTGTCACCGGCTATTCCATCCGCTATGAGTTCGGTATCTTCCGTCAGAAGATCGTGGACGGCTGGCAGATGGAATTCCCCGACAACTGGCTGGAAAAGGGCGACGTATGGCTCCGTCCCCGTGAGGACGATGCTGTGGAGATCAAGTTCGGCGGCGAGGTCCGTGAGTGGATCGACGACAACGGCAAGTTCAAGGTGGCTCAGGTTGGCTACAACTCCGTCACCGCCGTACCCCATGATCTGTTTATCTCCGGCTATGATTCCGACGCTTCCAACCGCCTGATCCTCTGGAGCGCCAAGCTGCCCCAGAGCTTCGATATGGCTGCCTTCTCCCGTGGCGACTACGTCCGCGCACTGGAGCGCAATGCCATGGCAGAGACCATCTCCAAGGTGCTCTATCCTGCCGATGACCACATCCAGGGCAAGCGCCTGCGCCTGAAGCAGCAGTATCTGCTGGTGTCTGCTTCTCTGCAGAGCATCCTCAAGAAGCATTTCAAGAAGTACCGCACCTATGACAACCTGGGCGAGAAGGTTGCCATCCACATTAACGATACCCATCCCGCTCTCTGCGTGCCCGAGTTGATGCGTCTGCTGGTAGACGAGTTCGAGTACGGCTGGGATCGCGCCTGGGAGATCACCTGCAAGACCCTGTCCTACACCAACCACACCGTTATGAGCGAGGCACTGGAGCGCTGGAGCGTTGACCTGTTCCGTGAGCAGCTGCCCAGAGTATACTCCATCTGCGAAGAGATCAACCGCCGCCTCATTGAGAACCTGTCCACCGTCTATCCCGGCGACTGGGGCAAGATCAACTACATGGCAGTCATCGCCAACGGCGAGATCCGCATGGCAAACCTGTGCCTTGCCGCCTGCCACAAGGTCAACGGTGTTTCCAAGCTCCACACCGACATTCTGAAGAACGGCATCTTCCGTGATTACTGCAACATCACCCCCGACCGCTTCTGCAATGTCACCAACGGTATCGCCTACCGCCGCTGGCTGTGCCAGTCCAACCCCCTGCTCACCTCCTACCTCACCGATGTCATCGGTGACGGCTTCAAGCGTGATGCCCGTGACCTGGAGAAGCTGATGAAGTACCAGGATGATGAGAAGGTTCTGGCCGACCTGAGAGCTATCAAGCGCAAGAACAAGGAGCGCCTGGCTGCCCTCATCGCTGACCGCAACGGTGTCCGTGTGGATCCCGACTCCATCTTTGATATTCAGATCAAGCGCCTCCATGAGTATAAGCGCCAGCTGCTGAATATCCTCCATGTCCTGCACCTGTACAACCAGATCAAGGCCGATCCTCAGAAGGATTGGGTACCCCGTACCTTCATCTTCGCTGCCAAGGCATCTGCCGGTTACATCCGTGCCAAGCAGACCATCAGCCTGATCGTCGCTGTTTCCAACTTCATCAACAATGATCCCGATGTCCGTGACAAGCTGAAGGTTGTCTTCATCGAGGACTACAAGGTCTCCCTGGCTGAGATCATCATCCCCGCCGCCGATATCTCCGAGCAGATCTCCGTGGCCGGCAAGGAAGCCTCCGGCACCGGCAACATGAAGCTGATGATCAACGGCGCTGTCACCATCGGCACGCTGGACGGCGCTAACGTGGAGATCCACGAGCAGGTTGGCGACGAGAACATCTTCCTCTTCGGCATGAAGGCTCATGAGGTAGACGCACTGTGGCAGCAGGGCTACCATCCCAACCGTTTCCTGGAGGAGCTGCCCGACCTGCAGAAGGTTCTGGATATGCTCACCTCCGGCATCCTGGGTCAGCGCTTCGACGATCTGGTTGCCAGCCTCCTGACCAACCGCTTCGGTATTGCCGATCCCTATATGACCATTGCTGACTTTGCTGACTATGCCCGTGCTCACCAGGATGTGGCAAAGACCTACCTGGATCAGAAGCGCTTCGGCAACATGTCCCTGGTCAACATTGCCAAGGCCGGCATCTTCTCCTCTGACCGTGCGGTTGAGGAGTATGCAGATGACATCTGGTACCTGAAGTAATGCGTATCTTATTCGATAGCAGGAATATACAGTTCAAGACCCCCTTCGGAACCATCCGAAGGGGGCAAAACTGCGTTATTCGCATCCATGTTCCCTTCTCCAGCGGCGCAACGGCCGTCAGCCTGGTTCTGGAGGATCAGGATCAGCAGGTGGTCAGAATGCTCCCGCTGTCCATGACGGAGCGTAAGGGCGACTACGGAATTTGGGAATGCAGCTTCCACCCGGAAAAAAGCGGCCTGTATTTCTATTGGTTCCGGTTTACCAAGGAGCAGGGCGGCTTCCGCCTCTTCAAGCAGGGGAACGGCACCAACATGGAGGCCGGCGACAAGTGGCAGCTCAGCGTGATCCCCGAGGATTTCACTACCCCGGACTATGCCCAGGGAGCAGTGATGTACCAGATCATGCCCGACCGCTTCTGCCGTTCCGGTCACTGTGACCTGACGGAGAAGCTGCGCCCCTTCACTCTTCATAAGAACTGGAACGATCTGCCTGAGTACCTTCCCGACGAGGAGGGAAACTGGTGCAACGACTTCTTCGGCGGCAATCTGGCAGGTATTCGGGAAAAACTGCCCTATTTGCAGAATCTCGGGGTGACAATGCTCTATTTGAACCCCATTTTCATGGCATATTCCAACCACCGCTATGATACCGCCGATTATAAGCGCATTGACCCCATGCTGGGCACAGAGGAGGACTTCCGTCTGCTCTGTGAGGATGCCCACAGCCGGAATATGCGTGTGATTTTGGACGGTGTTTTCTCCCATACGGGCAGCAATAGCGTCTATTTCGACTCCAAGGGTATTTTCGGTCACGGTGCAGTCAGCGATCCCGAATCGCCCTACCGCTCCTGGTATCGCTTCTCCAACTATCCGGAGAAATATGAGGCTTGGTGGGGTATGCCCACCCTTCCCAATGTAGAAGAGACGGACCCCGGTTTCATGGACTATATCATCGACGGCGAGGACTCCGTGGCGGCGCACTGGCTTCGCCTGGGTGCTGACGGTTTCCGCCTGGATGTGGTGGATGAACTGCCGGACAGCTTTGTACTTCGTCTGAAAAAGCGTCTGCGTCAGCTGAAGCCCGATGCTATGCTTCTGGGCGAGGTTTGGGAGGATGCCTCCAACAAGCGCAGCTACGGTGAATCCCGTCATTATTTCACTGACGGCGAGCTGGACAGCGTGATGAACTACCCCTGGCGCAAGGCCATCATCGATTTCGTTCTGGGACGGGATGACGGCGCTGCCTTAGGCGAGAGCATCATGACCCTGGCGGAGAACTATCCTCCCCAGGTGCTCTGCTGCCTCATGAATCTTCTCAGCTCCCATGACACGGTGCGGATTTTCACCGCTCTGGCGGAGGAGTATCCTGAGACCCGTGCCAAGCGCTCGACCCACCGCATGTCTCCGGAGGTACGGGCGAGAGCACTGCACAAGCTCCACCTGGCGGTTTTCCTGCAGTTCACCCTTCCCGGTATGGCAAGTATCTTCTACGGTGATGAGGCTGGTCTGGAGGGCTTTGAGGATCCCTTCTGCCGCAAGACCTACCCCTGGGACGGCGAGGATCTGGATCTGCTCGGCTATTACCGTGCGCTCTGCCGCATGAAAAACGAGCTCTCTGCCCTGAAGGACGGCACCATCCGTGTCACCGAGGCCGGGCAGGGAAGTGTCTGCTTTACCCGTGAGAACGAGAAGCAGGTTGCTCTGATCTATGTCAATGCCACGGACAGAGTTCGCAAGCTCCCCGAGGGCTATACCATCCGCTTCGGCAGATGCATGGACTTTGACGGTTCCGATCACTGGCTGGAGCCCGGTGGCTTCTGCCTGCTGACTTTGGATAAATAAGTGCTAAGGCTTCTCTCAAAGGAGAAGCCTTAGATCTGTCCGCCGCCGTGCGGATACATTATATTAATAAGGAGTTTCGAGTCATGAAATTTTCCGATTATCCCTACAAGCGCCCCGATGTAGAAGCCTTCAAAGAGAGCCTCCGCAGCTGCGCCCGCCGTGTCCGGGAAGCGGATTGCGCACAGGCACAGATCGAGGCGTTTGACGAGGCAACCACCCTGGGTATGGAGTACCAGACGCTCTCCTCTCTTGCCTATGTCCGCAATACAGTCAATACTGCCGACCCCTTCTACGAGGAGGAACGCAGTTTTTATGATGAAGTCGGCCCCGAGATCCAGGAGGCGGATCAGGAACTGAGCGTCGCCCTGCTGGATTCTCCCTTCCGTGCCGAATTGGAAGCACACTACGGCAAGCTCCTCTTTACCAATCTGGAGATCTCCCGCCGCAGCTTTAAGCCGGAGCTGATCCCCCTGATGCAGGAGGAGAGCAAGCTGGAGTCCCGCTATCAGAAGCTCTATGCAGGCATGACGGTGGAGTTTGACGGTAAGACCATGCCTCTGCCTATGCTGGGCAAGTACAAGGAGAGTCCCGACCGCGCGGTGCGCCGTGCTGCCTTTGAGGCGGAGGGTAAGGTCTTCGATGCCAATCAGGCAGAGCTGGATGAGATCTATACCAAGCTGGTCAAGGTGCGCAATGCTCAGGGAAGACTCCTGGGCTACGAGAACTACATCCCCCTGGGCTATGACCGTCTGGGCCGTAACTGCTACGGTGCAGCGGAGCTGAAGGCTTTCCGTGAGCAGATCGCCCAGGATCTGGTCCCCATCATCGCCCTGGTGAAGGA
>JAZNVK010000176.1:0-12949 GCA_045592805.1 Faecousia sp. | reverse complement strand
CTCCGGCGGTGATCCCGTTGGCTCTGAGGGTGGCTTCCTCGTGCCTGTGGACTTCGAAACGCGCGTGATCAAGCTGGCCAAGGAAATGGTGGATCTCTCTGCCTATGCCAATGTGCAGCCTGTCTCCGCTCCTACGGGCTGGCGCACGGTGGAGCTCTCCGCAGCTCGTTCCCGCATGACTGCCCCCGGCGAGGGTAAGCAGATCCCCGCCGGCGAAGGCCCCAGATTTAAGCGTGTTGACTTCGCCTGCAAGACCTACTCCGAGCGTCTCCCTATCTCTGGTGAGCTGATGGAGGATGCAGATGCTCTCATGGACTATGTGGCTGAGTGGTTCGCTGCGAAGCTGGTCGCTACCAAGAACGGCCTGATTCTGGACAAGCTGAATGCGCTTGAGTTCGAAGCGATCGCTGGTGCTGATGACGCAGCCAAGATCAAGGGAATCAAGAGCGTGCTCAACAAGGGCTTGCGTACTGCTGTCAGCAAGAAGGCTATTCTGCTGACCAACCAGAACGGCTATGATGACATGGATCTTATGGCTGATGGCAACGGCCGCCCCTTCCTGAAGCCCGACGTTTCCGGCGATTTTGACCGCTTCAAGAACCGCCCTGTGGTCTATGGCGATAACGACGTAATTGAGGACATCGTGGATGGCGATCAGACCTACGATCCTCTCTACATCGGCGATCTGGCCAGCTTTGTGACTCTCTTCATTCGCAGAGGTATGCGTATGGACGTAACCAACGTTGGCGGTGACGCATGGGAAAACGGCGGCTACGAAGTCCGCGTCATGTGCTCCATGGATGCCCAGACCGTGGACGAGACTGCCATGGTTAAGAGAGGCATCCTTCAGGCCTGATGGATGCGATACTGCTGGGCAGACTGAAGGAGCACTGCCATGTGGACCATGCCGGCGATGACGGCCAGTTGAAGGATCTGTATGCAGCGGCGGTGGAGTACCTGGAGAAAGCCGGGGTGCCTGAGGCTACCAATTCCAGAAGTGCCCGGTATCAGCTGACGGCCTTTTCTCTGGTGCTGGAATGGTACGACGGACAGTCGGCGCTTGGTACGGCGACTGTCGGCCTGCAGCGCCTGATCAACCAGCTGAAGCTGGCGGCGAATCCCTGTTTTTAGCGGTGTCCAAGTTGGACACCGGGTGCCTTCGGGCGGCGTGCCCGGTGGTCACGCCATACGGGGACGGCGGATTGCCACGTCCCCGCCGTGGCTCCTCGCAATGACAGTTTCTGTTGTTGGCGCTGCCGGGGACGGTGGTGCCACGGGCAGGATATATCCTGCCCCTACACTACTGATTGGAGGTCTGATCTGAGTGAGACGAAATCATATGATCGAGCTGCAGCGGCTGGAGAATGGGGCGTGGGTGCCCCTGGGACAGCTGCATGCAGGCGTTAATAAGGCCTCCGGCAAGGAGTATCTGGACGGTGGTGCCGTTCAGAGTCAGCTGCAGATGATCTTTGATGTGCGGTTTTCTCCGCTGGTCGAGGAGATTCGTCTGGCAACGCAGAATTATCGGATGATCTACCGGGGCGGTGTGTATAAAGTCGTCGATTATGACGATTACATGGAGCGTCATCGGGGTGTTCGACTGCTGGGAGTCAGTTATCGTGGCTGAGCGTGGAGGCTATGTATTCGGGGTCTTTGCGTTTTAGCTGCGGTGGACGGCGTGCCCGGTGGTCACGCCCTACGGTGTGGATTGTGGGTGCGGCTGTGGGCGGTGGTGCCTGCGGGCCGGATATATCCGGCCCCTACGGTAAGATTGGACGGAGGTGCGTGTTGTGAGTGATGATAAATCGCTGAGTGTGCAGATCGGTGTGGCGCTGGAGGAGTACGGCGCAGGGGTTCGGCAGGGGCTGGAAGAGGCGCTTGCGGGATCCATGCGGCGCTTCGTTAAGGGCACCCGAGAGGCAGCCCCTGTGAGCTCCCGGCGATCCGGCCGGTTCTCTGGGCAGATGCACCTGTTTGAGACCTTCGCTTCACAAAAACAGAAGTCTGTCTTGGGCAGCTCCTCCTTCCTCTGGTTCGCCCGACGGCCGGGCAGCCGGATTCTGCACCTGGTGGAGCATGGCTTCAATGCAAGGGATGGGCGCTTCGTTAATGGTGCGCACTTCGTCCGGCGAGCGCTGGAACAGGAAGAGCCGAAGCTGATGGAGGCCGTGGAGGAGGTGATCCGCAATGGTGGATAAAATCCTGGCTTCTGTCGGTATTCCCTGCGCCGAGACGGCCTTCGCCCAGCAGCCTGATGGCGTGTATGCCGTCTGGGGCGAGCGTATCGAGGCTGATGGCTCTGATTACGGCTGCGAGGTGCTGCGCCACGATGTGACGGTGGAGATCTACGAGCCCGCTGAACATGTGGGCAGAGAGGAGCGCCGCCGTCTGATCGAGGCGCTGGATGACCGCTACCGTGCCGGCTTGATCGGGCGGTGGAGCTGCGATATGAGGGTATGGCTGCTGGATGTGCGGCTTTATCTTACTACTTTTACGTTTTCGTATATCGAAAGGAGAAGCTAATTATGGCAAGAACCAAAAAAACTGTTCCCCTGGGTTCCGGCGTCTGTTACGTTGTCGAACTGACGGAGGATGCCATTCCGGATGCTGCTGAGCTGGTGGCTCTGGCGGTGGACAATAATAAAGTCGGCGAGACCAGCAAAGGCGCTACGCTGACCTATTCCTCTACTGTTCACAAAGAGCAGGATGATCACGGCGTTCTGATGCGTGTGATCATGATTGAGGAGGAGGCCAAGCTGAAGCTTGGCGTATTCTCCTGGTGCCCGGAGACGCTGACTCAGCTGGTGTCCACCGGCCGAATCGAGAAGCAGGGCGAGTATGACGTGCTGAAGATCGGCGGTCTGTCCAAGGACAACGGCAAGAAGTACATTGTCATTTTCAAACAGATCGATCCGCAGGAAGGCGATCTGTATGTGGCAATCGTCGGCACCAACACTGCCGGTCTGTCCCTGGCTTTTGCCCGTGACAACACCACCAAGTTGGAGCCTGAGTTTACTGCTCTGCCTTGCGACGGCGAGGGTACGCTCATCGAGATGTTCGAAGGCAAGCCTGACCAGACTGCCTGATAATCGCTTGCGGGGCGGGGCGCAGCTTCCCTTCTGCGTTAATGGCGGTGGAGTTTTGTTGCTTTCCTCCGCCGCCTACCCGCCGTTTATAAACAGCCCTGCGCTTTGCGTGGGGCTGTTGGTTTAAGGGACGTATTTTGTCGGTGGTGCCTGTGGGCGGCGTGCCCGGTGGTCACGCCCTACGGGGAAGAGGTTTGGAGGAGGTAAGAAATGAGACCGATTGATGCGGATGCGCTGATCGGGGAGTTCGCTGAACGCTTTGACGAAGCCTGCGAACAGATGCACACAAAGGAAAACAAGGATTACTGGAAAGGATATAGCACTGGCGTCAACTGGGGAAAGAATACTGTTGCGGATGCGCCCACTGTGGATGCTGTGGAAGTGGTGCGGTGGATTCCTGTATCGGAGAGGCTGCCGAGTAAAGAAGAATATACTGCAAGGACAGAAGACGGTTCAGAGTATTATGTGCGGCTTTTGGTTGCGTATAAGACCGATATCATAGAATATGAAATTGGATATTATGACGGCTATAAATGGATGACGGAAATGCCAATCCATCTGATCAAAAATGTCGTGGCTTGGATGCTGTTTCCCAATTTTTCACAACCGACGAAATGAGAATAACGATGGAGGAATATAATTTCTGTGCATTTCGTGAGTATCGTGGCGATATTTGCCGGTGGTGGTGTATGTGGAAAAACGGGGCGTGTGACAGGTTTGCCAAATGTACGCAACCGCCGAAAGGAGAATGATTATGAACCACGATTCGACACATTGCACTGAGAAAGGGGAAGGTCGTGGAACGGACGTGCTGCCGGGGACGGTGGTGCTGCGGGCAGGATGTATCCTGCCCCTACAGTGATTTTGGAAGGAGAATAGACAATGAATGCAATGATGTTAACCTGGATGATCGTGCTGGTGCTGCTGGCGGCGCTGGCTGTGGTTTTGCTGGCGGTGGATTTTTGGCGCCGCTGGATCGAAAAGAAGGAAGAGGATAAACAGACGGCTGCGGCGGAGAAAATGCCGCAGAAGCGCAAATATCGTGCGCCTAAGGCGAATGTGGGCGAATCGCAGGGGCAGCTTTCTGAGCCTCCGAAGGTGGAATTTCAGAAGACGCATGCGTCTGCTAAGGGGTATCTGGATCTGATGGGGTCGCCTCGGCCTCTGTATACTGTGGTGCTACCGCCGGATGGGGCGATGCTGACGATTCCTATGCCTACGAAGGCCTTGGCAGATCGTTTCGGCCAGATCGGGAAGACGATCCAGGCGCTGCAGGCCGGTAAAGGCGGCCTGGAGGCGGTGGAGGAGCTGTTTATGTTGACGGCCTTGGTGTTAGCTAATAACCGGGAGGGTGTCGTTGTTACTACGGCCTATGTGGCTGAACGACTTTCTTCTGACGAAACTGTGCAGCTGTTGACCGATTATATGCGTTGGATTCGGGAGCAGTTGAACGGAAAAAACTGACGGTGCCGTACTGTCCGGAGCCTCCTGACCCGGATGCTCCGCAGTACGGCTGGGTCATTGAGACGGAACAGGATCAGCTGGTGGCGGAGTATGCACGGCTGTCTATTCTGGAGGTCCAGGAGCTGGATGTAGTTGATTTTTTGCTGCTGCGGCGGGATGCGTACATTCATGCGCTGAAGCAGTCGCCGGGTGGCAGGGAATACCTGGAGCGCTGCTGGATGCACGATCAGACTGTGGCGGATCGTGCGGCGCTGCGGGAGTTGATCGGTGGTCGATAGCGCTGCCGGGGACGGTGGTGCATGTGGGGGGCGTGCCCGGTGGTCACGCCCTACGGGGGAAACGGATTGCCACGGCCGCTTGCGGCCTCGCAATGACAGTTTCTGTTGTGGGTGCTCGAGAACGATAGAGCGCTTCGGGCGCACACGTGGGTGCGCCCCTACGGTATTTTATAGCATGAGATGATTAACGTGAGGTGGTAGAGTGGCCAGTAATAAAATCAAAGGGCTGACGGTCGAGATCGGCGGCGAAACTTCGGAATTGACGGCGGCGCTGAAGGATGTCGATAAGGCTTCTAAGGCCAGTTCGGACGAACTTAAGGAAATTGAGCGGCTGCTGAAGATGGATCCCAAATCTGCGGAGCTTTTATCGCAGAAAATGACGGTTTTGGGGGAGAGCGTTAGCAAGGCTCGGGAGAAGCTTAAAATCCTACAGGACGCAGAAAAATCGGCCAGAGAGCAATTTGAACGTGGTGAGATCGGCGAGGATCAGCTGCGTGCGTTGCAGCGTGAGACGGTCTATGCTGAGAACAAGCTTAAGAAGCTGGAGCTGCAGTATGATGAAGTCACAGCCTCGGCCAAGGACGGCGGTAAGGCCATCAGGGACAGCGGTGAGGCTGCCAAGGAGGCCAAGAAGGGTGTTGACGATTTGTCGAAGTCTCTGGACGACCTGAAGGATAAGTATGACGACGCCAAGGACTCGGCCAAGGATGCGGCTGCGGATCTGGGTAAGGGCGCTGCGGCTGCCGGCGCTGCTGTGGTGGCTGTGACCTCTTTCGCTACGGGCTACGAGGATTCCATGGCGGCGATCCAGATTCAGACCGGCGCCTCCGCCGAGGAGATGGAAGGATACAAGAGCGCCGTGGATGGCGTTTTTGCCTCCGGCCTGGGCGAGGATCTGGACGACATCGCCTCTACGATGGCCACCATTGCCCAGCAGACCGGGGAAACTGACCCGGGGAAACTGGAAGAGCTGGCACGGAATGCGCTTGTTCTGAAGGATGGGTTTGGCTTTGAGACGGCCGAGCAGATGCGTGCCGTGCAGATGATGGTGGATCACTTTGGGATTTCCGCTTCGGAGGCCTACGATCTGATCGTCACCGGTGCGCAGAATGGTCTGAACAAGAACGGCGATCTGCTGGATATCATTAACGAGTATTCTGTCCATTATAAAAATTTGGGATACGATGCCCAGGGTTTCTTTAATTCTCTGGCCTCCGGCGCTTCTACGGGTGTGTTCAGCGTGGACAAGCTGGGCGATGCCATGAAAGAATTTGGGATTCGGGTTAAGGACTCCGGCACGACCACCATTGATGCTATGTCCAATCTGGGCTTCGTATCCCTGGCGGCGCTGGAGGAGCTGCGGGGCAGCGAGGCAGAGCTGCTGGCGGATATCGCCTCCACTAAGGACAAAGAGAAGCTGCAGGAACTGCAGCAGCAGCTCCAGGGCGTTACCGAGGAGATCGGGGCTATGGAGGGCGCTCTGGGCGCCGGCGCGCTGTCCGTGGAAGATCTTCAGGCGGCATTTGCTGTCGGCGGCGAGAAGGCCGCTGCGGCTTCACAGACTGTTCTGGAGGCACTGTGGGGTATCCAGGATCCGCTTAAACAGAACGAGATCGGTGTGGCGCTGTTCGGGACGATGTGGGAAGACATGGGTGCGGAGGCGATTCAGGCGCTCACCTCTACGGAGGACGTGCTGGGGGATGTCTCCGGGGCTATGGATGCGGTTAATGAGATCTCCATGGAGACCACTTCCCGGACGTGGGAGCAGCTCGGGCGCACTGTGCAGCAGGATCTGATCCTGCCGATGGGGGAGAAGCTGCTGCCGGCTGCACAGGCGTTTTTTGGCTATTGCGTCGATAATGCGGACTCGCTGATCCCTAAAGTAAAGGCGCTGGCTGCGATTCTGGCGACCATTTGGGCCGTTAACAAGGTATCGAAGTTTATTCGCTCCATTCGCTCGCTCGTCAGCGCCTACAAGGCGCTGAAGACCGCAATGACGGCCGCAAATGCTGCCCAGGCATCCTCCGGCTGGGGTGCACTCCTGATGGTGATCGGTCTTGTGGCTGGCGAGATCTATTCGTATATCAGCGCTCAAAATGATGCAAAGCAAGCGGCCGAGGAACAGGCGGAAGCTGCCATCGAGGCATATCAGGAGGAATTGCAGGCAATAGAAGACCTCGAGGATGCACTCTATGATGAGGCCGATGCTCGCAGAGATGCGGCGAGAGCTGTGAGTGATGAGTACGACTCTTACCAGGAACTGTGGGATGAGCTCCAGAAACTTGTTGATGCTGACGGTAATGTACTGGAAGGTCAAGAAAAACGGGTTGATTTCATCCGAAATGTTCTTTCCGATGCGCTGGGCGAGGAAATCTTGCTCATTGATGGCCAAATTGCTAAGTACAGCGAGCTGCAGGGGGCAATAGACGGCGTCATTCTCAGGCAGAGGACGCAGGCCCTGCTTACGTCCGGGCAAGGTGGGTATGAAGATGCTAAGTCTGACTTGCCGAGTCTTGAAAATGAGTACGAAACGAAAAACATCGCCTACAACGAGTGGCTGCAGTTGGGGAGCGATATCGTCGCAGCTGAGGCGACGCTTGCATCACTGGAAGCCTATTATATCACGCTGGCTCGTAGCCGACCGAAGCGTGAGGCCTATGCCACGGACGCAGAAGGCTATATGGCATACGAAGATGCCTTGGAGAGCTGGCAGACGGTTGACACCCAGTATGCAAAGGCGATTGCGGATCACAAAAATTCAATCGCTGCAATGCAGCAAGAGTATCAAACTTCAACTGCTGAGGCAGAGTGGCTTCTCGCCCAGGCTGAACTTAATCAGGCTGAAGCTACGGTTTATTTCTATGAGGCGTTAGAAGAAGCTTTCTTGACAGGTGATCAAGCGGCGATGACCGCTGCCATTCAAATGTTCAGCGATGGCCTCATGACCAAGGAAACCGGAGCAACGACAGCAACACTTCAGAGTCAGTTCCAGGAACTGAACGAACGATATATTGCCAGGGTCGAGCAATCAGCGCAGCCTGGATCGCTAATTGCTGAAGAGGAGCTTGCGGCAGATCTCGAGCTCTTGCTCACTGCTTTTTTTGAAGCATATTCTGCCGCATACGCTGCAGCGGATGAGGAGCGCATGACTGTCCTGCGTGATATGTTGGCTCAGTCTTTCGGTGACACTAATACAGCTGCAACGTTGATTGAAACGGGTCAAGTTACGTCAGCGCAGGATTTTGTCGCAGCCTTGTCTATAGGTGCATCCGGTGGAATGATGCGCAACGACACTTCTCCTGCATCCAGTGGTACACAGGTGCTTAGAGCGCAGGCGCAGCCGTTGGCTGCCGGGTTTGTTCGGCAGCAGCAGGGGACGCAGAAACTGCAGGAAGCGGCGCTCCATGCGCAGGAGGATGTGGCGGTTAAGACCGGGCTATCTGTGATTCATGCGGAGCGCATGGTGGAGCATTCAAGATATCTTAATGACATGATGTCCGGTGCTCCGCTTGTGACCGGGGAGACGATGGAAGTTAAGGATCTGCAGTCGGAGGTGTCCGGGAAGATCTTGCAGAAAATCCTGAAGAGTGTGCAGGATCTGGATCTCACGCTTGTGCTCAATGATGGCACACTGATCGCTAAGACGGTAAATAAGACGGATGCTGCGCTTGGTAAGGTCGCTGCATCCGGAGCAAGGGGGGCTCTTAAAGAATGATTCGTAGAGCTTTAACTATTGGAAACTACAATACAGCCTTAGACGGGAAATTCGTTACGGCCGAGATGGAGATCGGGCAGCCGGAATTCTATGAGGAGTACCAGGATGTGCCTGGCATGCATGGAGCGCTGGATTTTTCCGAGGCGCCTGTTAATCATCCTGTATATAAGATGCGGGAAATCTCCGTGGCGTTTGAGTCCTCTCGTGGCTCTGTACAGGAGAGGGAGGAGCGGATCGCGGAGTTTATGGCCGCATGTCATGGGCAGCGGCTGAAGATCGTTCTGCCGGATTATCCGGATCGGTATCTGATCGGCCGGGTCAAGCTTAAACGGGAGTTTAACAACCTGGCATACTGCCGAGTGTCCATGATGGCAAAATGCGAGCCATTTTTTGTCTCAGAACTGCCTAATTCGGTGTCGCTGCCTATTCTGAGCTCTGCGGTGTGCGCTATTGCCGACGTGATGCCCATGACGGAGATGAGCACGGCTGTGATGGGATGGGTGAATGCCTCTGAGCGGAGCGCCATCACCCTGACGGCGCAGTCCGGAGCGGTTGGATCCTATGCCGTTTTCCGGTTGTCGGTGGCGCCGAACACAGAGTATTACATCTCCGGCAAATTAGGTGCTAAGGGCTACTGGAGAGTTTCGGCCGATGCGCTGAAACCGTCTGAGTTTAGCCCCTTCGTCACATCCGGGGAGGATGGGCATCTTTACGTTTGGATTTGGCGGCTGCAGCCCCTGTATGCTGTGCCGCTGAAGGACGTTATTGTCATTCCCAGAGATCAGCTGAGCGTGATCTCTGCCGGTGCTGCGTCAGCTGAGGTCAGCTGTGGGAAACCGGAGGGAGTCTGGCTGATCCTGAGCGTGAATGGAGTGTCCTATCCGCATTACGGCGTCGTTGAGCCGGATCTTGTGCTGGAGCCTGGGGACTCCGTGGCTGTGGCCATGCGCTATGATGCTGTGGCTGACAGCGGGGCTGAGATCGTATCCTGGCATCGGAGGTGGATCTGATGCAGCGGCTGATTTGGCATGAGCTCTACGGAATGAGGCGGAAGCTGGTTGATCAGCGATTCCGTGAGACCTGCGCCTGGGATGTGACCCTGAATGAGCGGGAGAATGACTCCGGAGAACTTCGGATGGTGATCTCCGGAGCAAATCCGCAGTATGACGCGCTTCTGACGATGCGATCGGAGATCGTTGTGGAGGATGACGGGATCGAGGTTTGGCGAGGGAGGATTGTTAACCAACGAGCTCCGGGAGATGGAACGAAAGAAGTGACGGTTAAAGGCTTGCTGGACTATCTATATGATTCCTCTGTGGCTCCGCAGGTGCTCTCCGGCAGCGCTGAGAGCGTACTGCAGCTGCTCATCGGTGCGCACAATGCGTCTAATGTCGAGACACACAAGCGTCTAACGCTTGGTGATGTCGCCGGAATTGCCGATATTGAGGAGTATAAGATCTCTCGCCGGATGAAGACCTGGCAGGTGCTGAAGGCGTTGATTCGTGAGGTCGGCGGTGCCGTTTTCGCCCGACGGGACGGAAACATCACCTATATCGACTGGCTCGGTGATGCTGAGCGCAGGACATGTTCGCAGGCCGTCGTGCTTGGCAAAAATCTGCTGTCTCTGGAGGCCGAGGAGGATGGTGCGGATATTTGCACTGTGCTGTACGGATGCGGCAAGGCCACAGAGGACGTACCTCTGACGGTGGCGGAGATCAATGGCGGCCTGGAGTACATCCAGGATGATGATGCCATTACTCTGTATGGGGTAATCGAGGATTCGATCACCGAGACCAGTATTGAGGATCCTGCGGAGCTTCTGCAGCTTATGCGTGAGGCACTGGCCGCACGGCTGTCCGGGGTGCGGAGCATCACTGCTGAGGCGGTAGATCTGTCGGATCTCGGCGAGGCTGCAGAGCGGATCGAGGCGGGGCATCTCGTGCCGGTTAGGGCCGAGATCTACGGCATTGATGAGGCTATCAAGGTTGAGTCTGTCAAGCGGTATCTATATCAGCCGGCTCGGACGGTCATACAGCTGGGTGCGGACACCGTGACAGCGACTAAATTGATCAGGAGGACAAAAGATGATTATTGATGTTAAGATCACCGGGCAGCTGCTGGAGGCGAAGGTCGCCGGTCTGACTGATCCTGTGCTCGCCGAGAAAGCTCGGGGAAAACATTTCTGCCGGGTCGAAGCAGACGGCGAATGGGAAGGGATGGCTATGCGGCTGATCTATCGCTCTGTCACGGCGGCCGGTGAGATTGCTCGGGAGTCGATCGTGTACAATCGCGAGGCCGTAGCTGTTCCTGCCGAAGTGCTTCGTGCAGGCAGGCTGTTCATTACGGCTGTGGGTGTTGCGGATGACGGCAACGAGCGGTTGACTACGGCAGATATGAGGATCGGCCTGAAGGTCTGGCCTGTAGCTCTGATCGAGGCTGCTGCGGGCGAGGCGTTGACGCCATCGCAATATGAGGAGCTGCTGGCATCTGATCAGGTGCTCCTGGATCTGATCGATCAGGTCTACAGCTCTGTCGGCGAGGTGTCCAACTTGGACACGGCGGCGAAGGAAAATCTGGTGGCGGCGGTCAATGAGCTGCAGGGGTTACTCGCCCAGTGCCGCCCACCGGTGGAGGTCTACGGGGAGGCGCCTGTGGATGGCTTGCATTATGAGGCTGCGGTGGATGGCCTGGTGGTGGAGCGTGGGCTGGAGATCCTGCTGACTGTGGCAAACACCAATCAGGGGGCTTGCGATCTGGCCATCAACGGCGGCGAAGCTTATCCTCTGTGCTACCGTCCCGGCTATTTCACAGGCAGCAATTATCTGCGGCCGGAGATCCGACTGCCTCTGGAGGCGGAAATGCTGCTGCGTGGTGGCGAGTATGTGTTCCGCTTTGACGGGCAGTGCTGGATGCTGCAATCCTATCTGGAGCGGCAACTGCCCGACGGACTTCCTGCCCATGATGCCGCCACGGCGGGGCAGGTGCTGACGGTTTCTGCCCAGGGTGCGGCGGTTTGGACGGCGGTTACGGATGCAGAGGAGGTGGCTTACTGATGCTGATGAACATTCACAAGGACAGCCTGCCCAATGCGGCGCAGGCGGTACGCAATAAGCTGGAGGACAGCAATGGCTATCTGCCCTCGGAGCTGGCAGAGAAGATCGATCTGATCCGCAGCCGCTCGGTGAAGCCCGGTGTGGTGGTCCCGGCTGCGGATTCCATGACCCTGACCGTTCCCACTACGGGAAGGCTGATCCACGTCCGGGGCTATGATGTGCCCCTGAAGGCCGGCTATCTGGTGGCGGCCACCTGGTCGGAGGGAGCTGACCCCTCGGCGCACTGGGGCTATGCACAGCTGGGTACGCAGACCCGTTACACCAACACCTCCGGCAGCGTCACCTTCTCCGGTCTGACCACCACCGTTGCGGAGGGAAATACGGTCTTCGACACCGCCAACAGCAGCCGTTTCTTTGCGGCAGGGGCGAAATACGTCTGGACCTGCTACGACTGGCCCCAGGAGCAGCCGTTGGCGGTCTACGATGTGGGCGAAGCTGTATATCTCGTTCTCATGAGCAGGGGCGACGGCAGTAACACCGCCTTCCTGCTGGGCAGCGGCGCAACCGTGGACTATGGCTATGCCAACGGGGCGGTCATCGGCCGTCCCTGGGAGGACTACGTGGACAGCATTACGGAGATCCGCATTGGGGCGGGGGTGACCTCCCTGGGCGCATATCTCTTTGCAAAGCACAGCGCCGTGCGGCAGCTGCATTTTGAGGACAGCGCTGCCCTGACCCATCTGGGCGACCGCTGCTTCTGGCGCTGCTCTTTCGGGGGCGAATTCCGCTTCCCCAATCTGGCGGACGAGAGTCTGAGCAGAGCCTTCGCCTGCTGCGACCGTCTCCGTGGGCTGGCGCTGTCTGAGAAAGTGACGGAGCTGGGCAAAAATGCCCTGAATCAGTGCCTGGAGCTGCGAAAGGTCACGGGTCTGGGCATGGTAGAGAAGATCGGTCAGACCGCCTTTGCCTACACGCCCAAGCTCCGTCAGACGGATCTGGATCCTCAGGTCGTAACACAGATGGGTACCTCTGCCTTCCACATCTCCTCTGCCATGGCGGAGAAAAGCGCCGCAGACTGGCCCTCCGCAAGCCTGGGCGAGAATGTTTTCGCCGGTTCCAACTGGTCGAAGGAGCAGCTGGAACAGGTGCGGAGTATTCCGTTGCCCAATGTGCTGCTGCCGGTGGCGGCTCTGGACAGTCTGAGCAATTACAGCGCCGGGGAGGACTATCTCTACAGCCTAGACTACGAGGGCAAGCCCCGCTATCTGGAGTACGGCTGCGATGTGGCGGGTATGGCGGCCATCTACAACCTGCGCCACGGCACCGGCCACAGCATCGGCAGCTGGTGGACGG
>JAZNVK010000175.1:0-3465 GCA_045592805.1 Faecousia sp. | reverse complement strand
CTTTACTTCTCAATGATAAGATTTTTGGCGGTTGCGGTCTACCAAGGGGCCTTGGTAATTCCGCAACCGCCGGTTGCTTTTTATACGTTAAACAGGAAGTTGACGATATCGCCGTCCTTCATGACGTATTCCTTGCCCTCGCTGCGGAACAGCCCCTTGGCCTTGGCGTTGGCCATGGTGCCGCAGGTCTTCAGATCCTCGAAGGCTACGGTCTCCGCACGGATAAAGCCACGTTCGATATCGCTGTGGATCTTACCGGCAGCTCTGGGTGCCTTGGTACCCTTGGTAATGGTCCAGGCGCGTACCTCGTCCTCACCGCCGGTAAGGAAGGAGATATAGCCCAGCAGGTCGTAGCTGGCATGGATCAGACGATCCAGACCTCTCTGGGTCAGACCCAGCTCCTCCATGAACATGGCGGCATCCTCGTCGTCCATCTCAGCGATTTCTTCTTCGAATTTTGCCGCAACGGGCAGAACAGCAGCACCCTGCGCTGCGGCCAGTGCAGCCAGCGCCTTGTAGTTCTCATTGCTCTCATAATCAGCCATGTCATCCTCTGCCATGTTTGCAACGTAGATCACAGGCTTCACGCTGAGCAGACCGCCGTCCTGGAGAATATCCTTGTCCTCCTCGGTGAACTCATAGGAAGAGGCGGGTTTGCCCTCCATGAGGTGATCCAGCAGCGCCTGACACATCTCCATCTCACGCTTGGCCTTTTTGTCGCCGCTCTTGGCGTTCTTGGTGGCCTTGTCCAGACGGCGCTCCACCACTTCCACGTCTGCCAAAATCAGCTCCAGATTCAGATTGTCCGCATCCCGAGCGGCATCGGCAGGCTCGGTAAAAATGTCGTCGTTGTCAAAGCAGCGGACAATATGCACCAGGGCATCCACCAGGCGGATGGTCTGCAGATAGGCATTGCCTCTGCCGCCGCCCTTTTTAATGCCCACCACATCCACGAAATCAATGGTGGCAGGGGTGGTCTTCTTGGGATGGTAATACTCCGTCAGCCAATCCAGACGGGAGTCAGGCACCTTGGCCTGACCGATGTTGGGCTTGGCAGCAGCGTTGGAATAAGCGCCGGTCTCAGCCTGAGAACCGGTCAGCGCATTAAACAGGGTGGACTTGCCCACATTGGGCAGACCGACAATACCTAATTTCATATGATTAAGCTCCTTTTTTGTAAATGGCAGTTTTTCGGAAACACTGCTCAATTCGCTATAACTCAATCAATTATAACACAAAATGCTGCAATGTTCAATAACTTTGTAAAGAGAAAGCACAGGAGAGGCCGGTGGGAGCGGATCATTCTACCGGGAATAAAGCAGGAGGGGGCTGCAAAGCGATCTTCGCAAGAAGGGCAAAACCTCCGCCCGGTAAGGGTGGAGGTTATCCTGTGGCTGCTTATTCGTGTGCCTGCTTGTTTTGCTTTGCGTTTCTGATGATGGCCACCAGTGTCATAATCATGACCACAATATTGGAGACTGTTCCCACGATATTGAAAATAACGGTATTGAAAATGCAGAACAGAAGCACGTCAATAAAAAAGGCGATCTTCAGCAGCTGCTCATTATCCTTGAAAAAGAGAACCGCCAGAGAGTACTCCAAATTAGCCACCACCGGCAGCAGACCGATCCAGGAGCGGTTGTTGAAAAACAATCCCAGACCCACACCCAGAGCAATGAGGATCCATTCTACTACGGGGAGGCTGCGCTTTCTGGTGGCAAAAAGATTACGGGCAAGGCTGATGACATTCTGCACAGCGGCGCTGTAGCCTTTGAGGATCACAGAACCAATGGCATAAATACCCTGACTCAGGCACTGAAACAGCAGCATCTTCCTGGCGGATTTTGCCCAGGAGCTGACCGCATCGGTACCCATGGCGATCAGGCTGCAAATATTACCGAGAATTAATTCAAGCATAAAAAGCCTCTCTATTTCGAATTTCTGCTCTCTGCAGTATATCATATTTCCCGGTAACAATCAATTATTCTAACTTGTATTATTTTGCAGGAAAGGATAGAAAATCGCAGCGATTTAACCAATAATAGCAATATCGGGAAACAATACCCGACAAACAGCTGTTTATCGAACTGTATGCTTTTGCCCAAATCCACCTTTTCAATAGAGGAACAGGCTACCGAAAAGTCATGTCATTCCGAGGAGGGCGTAAGCCCGACGTGGCTGCGCAGCTGTCAGCGACGAAGGAGCGCTACAGATGCGGCGTACCCCTTGCGGGTGGAATCCGTTCCCCTAAATGTTTCGATTATATGGGAATTTGGTATAAAACGGAGGGTTTTAAGGATACGGATTGCCACGGCCACAAGTGGCCTCGCAATGACATTGCGTAATATGTTGTCTCTCTCATGGTACGAAATTATTCCTAATACTGGAGGCTTAGGCTACCTCCAACAGACCGACAAATTTCTGCTTGACGGAATATAGATTCCAAATCCGTGCCGGAGGCACATCTTCGTTATGATTCACCATTCACGATTCCCCATTCACCGCCAGCCATTCGCCTTAGACACGCTCTCCGCCACGGTTCCCCCACCAATGCGCTTTACAACTTGTTTTATTTTCCCCTTTTCCTGCATCTTAGGGCAGGGGAGTCTACCCCCAAAAATTTACATAATCTGTCTTGTTAGAGGTTTCGCCCCCTTTGGTGCTGTCGTTCTGCACATATCTCTCTTTGTCTTTTTGTCGATAGTAACCAAAAACCCTGCCAGTCGAAAAAAACCGGGAATTTTGATTTGAATTTTTCTGGGGGATAGTGTATAATCATTGTGTAAAACTGTAAAAAGGGAGGAAACCAGCTTGAGCAACGAATCCTACGCGATTGAGATGCTGAATATCACCAAGCGATTCCCCGGTATTATCGCCAATGATAACATCACTCTCCAGCTGAAGACCGGCGAAATTCACGCCTTACTTGGCGAAAACGGCGCCGGCAAATCCACCTTGATGAGCGTGCTCTTCGGTCTGTACCAGCCCGAGGAAGGCATCATCAAGAAAGACGGCGTTGAGGTCAGCATCCGCAATCCTAATGACGCTACGGCCCTGCATATCGGCATGGTCCACCAGCACTTTAAGCTCGTCGAGTGCTTCTCTGTCCTCGACAACATCATCCTCGGCGTTGAATCCACAAAGATGGGTCTGCTGCAGAAGGCAGAGGCCCGTGCAAAGGTCGTTGCTCTGTCTGAGAAGTACGGCCTGCACATCGACCCCGATGCCATCATCGAGGACATCACCGTCGGTATGCAGCAGCGTACCGAGATCCTCAAGATGCTCTACCGTGACAACGAGATTCTGATCTTCGACGAGCCCACTGCCGTGCTGACTCCTCAGGAGATCGACGAGCTGATGCAGATCCTGCGCAATTTGGCTGCGGAGGGCAAGTCCATCCTGTTCATCACTCACAAGCTCAACGAAATCATGGCTGTGGCGGATCGCTGCAGCGTGCTGCGTAAG
>JAZNVK010000174.1:0-2998 GCA_045592805.1 Faecousia sp. | reverse complement strand
GGAGCAGTCCCAACCAATAGATGCTTTTGTCCAGTGTCGAAAGGGGCGGCCGGAACATTCTCTTGTGTTTTTTAGACTTTTTACCCATTCTCACACGCTCCTAATAAGGAATACTGAAAAAGGTGTGCGCCCGATTACAGGAACAAATAGCCGCAGGCGATGCCGGCGATGGCAGAGCATACTACTATAATAATGGGGCTGATTTTTTTCAGTGCCAGCACAAGCATGGTGGCGAAGATGGCGGCGGAGCAGAGAAACTCCGGTTTCAGGATGGCTTCCCATGCGATGCCGCTATGGAAGAACACCGTGGGAAGCATACCCCAAACGGCACCTGCCATCAGACCCACCACGGTTGCCCGCAGGGAGAACATGGCACCGGACACCAATTTGCTCTCCTTAAAGCGGATGTAGCAGCGGGCGACGATGAGAATGACCAAAAACGAGGGCAGCACCACGCCCAAGGTAGCGCAAATGGCACCCAAGACACCGGCGCACTCCGTTCCCACATAGGTGGAGATATTCACGGCAAAGGGGCCTGGGGTGGATTCGGACACGGCGACAAAATCTACGATTGCCTCTACGCCCATCCAGCCCTTTTCCACCACCTTCTGCTGAATCAGGGGCAGCATGGCATAGCCGCCGCCGAAGGTGAACAGGCCGATGGTGAAGAAGGTAATAAACAGATCCAATAAAATCACTTCATCCACCCCTTTCTGCGAGCGATGCCGCAATACACGCAGCCCGCCACGGCGCAAAGCGCGATCAGCGCAATCACGCTCCAATCCAAAATCGCAGACCAAACAAAGGCGGCGACCATCACCGTCAGACCGAAGATGCCGTGGTCTGCCCGCTTGTAGAAGTTGACCACAGCCTTGACGATCAGCGACAGGACACCTGCGCGGATGCCGAAGAAGGCATACTGCACCACGCGGTAGTCCATAATGCGGGGGAGGAAGAAAGCGATCAGCGAAATCAGCACCAGGGAAGGCAGCACCACGCCCAGTGTTGCACAGGCCGAACCCAGCACGCCGCAGGTGCGGAAGCCCACAAAGGTGGCAGAGTTGATGGCAATGGGTCCGGGGGTGGACTCCGCAATGGCAACAATATCGGAGATCTCCTCCTTGGTGATCAGTTTGCGTTTTTCCGTCAGCTCGTATTCGATGATCGGAATCATGGCATAGCCGCCGCCGAAGGTAAAGGCACCGATCTTCAGAAAAATCAGCAGCAGCTTCAGCGATTGTTTCAGCCGCTCGGCAAAGCTCATATGGTCATACCTCCCATCATAGTATCATCAGTATATCCGATTTTTGTGCAAAACGCAACCTCAGATTTGCCCCAGGATTTTTTCGCAAAAAATGTATGAAATTTTTTAAAAATTTGCAGAAAAACGGTTGAATTTTCCGCCGATTTGTCATAGAATATAGCTTGCAGATTTTTGGGGCATCGTCGGGACGGCGAATTTCGTCCCCAATCCCCAAGGAGGCGCTCTATGCTCCATGTTGTCCTGCATCAGCCGGAGATCCCTCAGAACACCGGCAATATCGCCCGTACCTGTGCAGCTACCGGCTGCTGTCTGCACCTGATCAAGCCTCTGGGCTTCGATATCTCCGCTTCCGCCGTGAAGCGGGCCGGTCTGGACTACTGGCATCTGGTGGATGTTCGGGTCTATGAGGATCTGGAGGACTTTTTCCAAAAGAACGAGGTTCGCCAGATGCGGCTGTTCTCCACCAAGGCACCCCGCTGCCACTCGGAGGCGGATTACCGGGAGGACTGCTACCTCTTCTTCGGCAAGGAGACCAAGGGGCTGCCCGAGGATTTTCTCCGGGCGCACTACGCCGACTGTGTCCGCATCCCCATGCGCGCGGAAGCCAGAAGCCTGAATTTGAGCAATTCCGTTGCCGTAGCCGTCTTTGAGGCGCTGCGGCAGCTGGAGTACCCCCATCTGCAGGACTACGGCAAGCTCCGCGACGAAATTTAATACGTTTACAATACACCACTAAAATATGTTGTATTTGGGAGGTACTTATGAACTACAACAAGAAATCCGTAGAATCCATCGACGTGAAGGGCAAGCGCGTCCTCTGCCGCTGCGACTTCAACGTTCCCACCAAGGGCGGCAAGATCACCAGCGACAAGCGTATCGTCGCTGCTCTGCCCACCATCGAATACCTGATGAAGCATGGTGCCAAGGTCATCCTCTGCTCTCACATGGGTAAGCCCAAGGGCGAGTGGAAGCCCGAGCTGAGCCTGAAGATCGTGGCTGACCGTCTCAGCGAGCTGCTGGGCAAGGAAGTCATCATGGCTGCCGACGTGGTCGGTGAAGATGCCAAGGCCAAGGCAGCTGCTCTGCAGGAAGGCGATGTTATGCTCCTCGAGAACGTCCGCTACATCAAGGGCGAAACCAAGAACGATCCCGAGCTGAGCAAGGAACTGGCTTCCCTGGCTGATATTTTCGTCAACGACGCTTTCGGCACCGCTCACCGCGCCCACTCCTCCACTGCAGGCGTGGCTGACTATCTGCCCGCTGTCTGCGGCTACCTGGTGCAGAAGGAAGTCTCCATCATGGGTAAGGCTCTGGCCGATCCCGCCCGTCCCTTCGTTGCCATCCTGGGCGGCGCCAAGGTCTCCGACAAGCTGAACGTTATCAACAACCTGCTGGAAAAGGTCGACACCCTGATCATCGGCGGCGGCATGGCCTTCACCTTCCTGGCTGCCAAGGGTTACGACACCGGCAAGTCCCTGCTGGACACCGAGAAGCTGGACTACTGCCGTGAGATGCTGAAGAAGGCTGAGGAGAAGGGCGTTAAGCTGCTGCTGCCCGTTGACACCGTGGTCGCTTCCGCATTCCCCTCCCCCATCGATGCCGAGATCGAAGTCAAGACCGTGGACTCCGCTGCCATTCCCGCTGACATGATGGGTCTGGACATCGGCGAGAAGGCAAGAGCCGAATTCGCCGAGGCTGCCAAGACCGCCAAGACCGTGGTATGGAACGGCCCCA
>JAZNVK010000173.1:0-3543 GCA_045592805.1 Faecousia sp. | reverse complement strand
GTACTGCCCCAGCACCTTCACATAGGCGGAGGCGGCATCGTCCAGATCCAGATCCATGCGGACACAGAAGTTCTCCTGATTCTCAATCAGGCTCTTCCAAATGCGGTGGTTGTTGGCGGTGTTTTCATAATTGGCGGAGATATTGACACCGTCGATGCTGAGCCAGCCGGAGAAATCCTTTTCGCCGTTGACCTCGTCGGTATCCCAGCCCCAATCGGCCACGCTCTGCGCCTCCACACCGGCTACGGTGACATTGGAGAACACAGCCTTGCCGGTGCTTTCCATAACGCCGATGACCAGATTCTTGTTGGAGGCATCGGGTACATCCAGAGAGTAGATGACAGGAGTGGCATTGCCTCTGCCCAGAAGCTTGACGGACAGAGCGCCGCCGTTGCCACGGGCCAGGGTGATATCCACGGTCTGATTCTGGGCATTGTACCAGTCCCAGCCCACCTTGTCGAAGAGCTGGTTGCCGTTACCGCCGTCTGCTGCGATCTCAATGATATTGCCCAGCACCTGGATATAGGCGCGGTGGTTCAGGATCTGCACCGTCAGGTTCAGGGTGAAATTTTCGGGATCGGTGAGGAGCGTCTTGTAGAGGGTCATGTCCTGTACGGCGCTGCCGTCTACGGTAATAGCGCCCTCCGCATCTGCCGTCCAGCCGCTGTAGGAAGTATCCTCGCTGACCCAGCCGAATTCAGCGGGAGATACGGACTCGTTTTCCTTCTGCTCGTAGGTGATCGTCACGTTACTAATCTCCGTTGCAGTATTGTTTCTGTAAATCTTGGTCTCGCAGGCGGTGCAGGTCTTGATCTCCTCGGTAACCATGGTACCGGAGAAGGTGTAGCTGTCTAAGGTTGCGCCGCTGTCGTTATTGCTGACCGTCCAGGTGAAATCGCCGGAGTCGGCGTTGTATGCCAGCTTCACGTGGACATCGTCAATGGGAGTATCCTGCTCGGAAGACCAGTTGAAGGGGCGATCGGACCAGCCGGAGCCGTTCCAGACCTGAGCGGAGGCCGCTACCTGATACTTGGCGCTGCCATTGCAGAAGCTCTGGATGGAGAACTTGAAATAGTCGTCCGCAACGGCGTTGCGCACAACAAACTCCACCGTATCCGCCCAGGTGTTGGGGGCGGTGGTACCCGTGATAACGGGGAGGGTCAGGTCGTACTCGAAAACATAGCTCTTGGTGCTGTCGATCTGATGGTCGGCCACGATCCAATCGCCGTCACCAACAAAAGTAACGGGTGTTCCGGTCACGGTGGGGGTCTCTTCCTCCTCCGCCGCGTAGGTGATCACTCCATTGCTGACGGTGGCAGCGGTGGAATTGCGGTAGAACTTGGTCTCACAGGCGGTGCAGGTCTTGATCTCCTCAGTGACCATGGTGCCGGAGAAGGTGTAGCTGTCCAAGGTTGCGCCGCTGTCGTTATTGCTGACCGTCCAGGTGAAGTCACCGGAATCGGCGTTGTATGCCAGCTTCACATGGATATCGTCAATGGGGGTATCCTGCTCGGAAGACCAGTTAAAGGGACGGTCAGACCAGCCGGAGCCGTTCCAGACCTGAGCGGAAGCCGCTACCTGATACTTGGCGCTGCCGTTGCAGAAGCTCTGGATAGAGAACTTGAAATAGTCGTCCGCAACAGCATTGCGCACAACGAATTCCACCGTATCCGCCCAGGTGTTGGGGGTGGTGGTGCTGCCGATGACGGGGAGGGTCAGGTCGTACTCAAAAGTGTAGCTCTTGGTGCTGTCGATCTGATGGTCGGCCACGATCCAATCGCCGTCGCCGGTAAAGTTGACGGAGATGCCCCCCGTCGTGGCAAAGACCGCAGCCGGAAGCACCGACAGCAGCATGGCCAGAACCAGCAAAATGCTCAGAAGTTTCTTCATATGGTTTCCTCCTTTGAAGCTCGAAATTGTTGACAATCATAGTTTAACAGCTTGACAATACTTCTGCAATCCCTTATACTGTCAATAAATTACACTATTCTGCTATTATTTCGAGGTGAGAGAAATGCATGTGATCTCCGCAGATTATGAGAGGGTTTTGGAGAATTCCACATTTTCCTACCAGAACGGCCACAGTTTTCTCATTATTCTCACAAAGTCACCGGCAATATTTCGATTTTCAGGGGAAACACACCGTCTGGAAAGTCAGCAGCTGCTCTGCTGCCGTCCGGGACAGAATGTTGAAATAATGCCCACAGAGCACTACCTGATTCTGGACTACGTGGAGTTCTCCGCCGAGGACAATCCGGAGATCGGGCAGCTGCTTTTGCCTGACCGGGAGCCGGTACAGCCCTCACATTTTTTCGAGCTGGCGGGCTATCTGCGGCATATCTACCATATGTATTACTCTGCCGATCGCTATCGCCTGCAAAAAATGGCGGGTTTTTTGCAGATCCTGCTCTACAGCGTCGCTTCCGGCGACGAGCTTCCTGCCGACCAATCCCACACCGGCCTGCTGCTGCACCGTCTGCGGCAGCTGCGCAGGCTCATCTCCGATGATCCCACGGCTTATAAGACCGTGGAGGAGGCCGCCGCCTTCGTAGGGCTGAGTCCCTCGCGGTTTCAGCATCTGTATCAGCAGTATTTTAAGATCAGCTATATCAATGACCGCATCCGCTCCAAAATGTTCCGTGCCCGTTCCCTTCTGAAGGACACGGATTGGACCGTTGCCCGAATCGCCCAACACCTGGGCTACGAAACCGAGGCATTTTTCTCAAGACAGTTTAAGCAGAGAAACGGTGTCTCCCCTGCAGTGTATCGAAAGATGAACGGCTGAGAACCGGCACCGCTGCAAAGGGAAATGCCCCCCATCTGCAGAGAGGCAATGAGGACTTTGTCGGTCTGTTTGGGAGCTAATAACTAATAACTAAGCTATGCCTCCGGCACGGATTTGGAATACTGATTCCGACAAACAGAAATTTGCCGACCAGTTGGATGCAATGCCAATTACCACCGTAGGGCGTGATCCTGTTGCGGTACCCGAAAAAATCTTCGGGCTTACGCTGATCCTCGATTTTTTCGACCGCTGACACTCGCTCGTCTCCCTTCCTCCGCCACAGGCGGCGGTCGACTCGCTCCCCACCGGGCGCGCCGAGACCCACCGCACCGGCAATCAACTCCGTAGAGGCAGGATATATCCTGCTCAATATCAAACGCACCACCGTCAAAACACACAGGGACGATGATCAATCGCCCGTGGCACGATATTTTTCGGAAGCAGCCTCGTTAAACTCCGTAGGGGCGAACCCGCGTGTTCGCCCGTGGCACCGCCGACAGGCTACGCAGCTACAACAGAGCAATAAATTTACCATAATATAATTATGTAAACCGCACATATTTAGGTACAGTACTCTTTGAATACGAGTAGTAAGGAAGAAGCTAACCCATGCGGAGTAAGTCAAACAGAAATTTGTCGAATAGTTGAGAAAACAGCTTGTATCATGCAACATATTCGCGCAGCGGAGTAAGTGAGACCCCAAATTTTTAATTTGGTTGGTCGAACTTATGCCTTGTGCTGAGGGGGTCTAAGTCGGA
>JAZNVK010000172.1:0-4632 GCA_045592805.1 Faecousia sp. | reverse complement strand
TCAGCCAGGAGATCCATATGATGGGTACAGTTCGCAGTTACCAACATACCTGCAAAATTACCCCCGGCGAAAGCCGGGGGGTGAATCATATGGTTACAGTTCGCAGTTACCCACAGTTCTGGGGGAGGGGGTGGGGGCACGGATGTTGCCCATACCGGTCAGGTACATGACACAGCGCTCCAGACCCAGACCGAAGCCTGCGTGACGGGCAGAGCCGTACTTGCGCAGATCCAGGTAGAAGCCGTAATCCTCGGCATTGAGACCCAGTTCGTTCATGCGCTCCAGCAGGACTTCATAGTTATCCTCACGCTGGCTGCCGCCGATGATCTCGCCGATACCGGGGACAAGGCAGTCCATGGCAGCTACGGTCTTTCCGTCGGGGTTCAGCTTCATATAGAATGCCTTGATCTCCTTGGGATAGTCGGTGACGAAGACGGGCTTCTGGAAGACTACTTCGGTGAGATAGCGCTCGTGCTCGGTCTGCAGGTCGCTGCCCCAGTGGACGGGGTACTCAAACTGGTCGTTGTGCTTCTCCAGCAGGGCGATGGCATCAGTATAGGTCACATGGCCGAAGTCGGAGGTCATCACGTGGTTCAGACGCTCCAAGAGGCCCTTATCCATAAACTGGTTGAAGAAGGCCATCTCCTCGGGGGCGTTCTCCAGTACATAGGCGATGATATACTTGATCATATCCTCGGCCAGACGCATATCGTCACTGAGGTCAGCAAAGGCGATCTCGGGCTCTACCATCCAGAACTCGGCGGGATGACCGGTGGTGTTGGAGTTCTCGGCACGGAAGGTGGGGCCGAAGGTGTAGATGTTGCGGAAGGCCATGGCATAGGTCTCGCCGTTGAGCTGACCGGAGACGGTCAGGTTGGTGGGCTTGTTGAAGAAGTCCTTGCTGAAGTCGATGCTGCCGTCCTCCTTACGGGGCGGATTGTTCAGATCCATGGTGGTGACCTGGAACATCTCGCCTGCGCCTTCGCAGTCAGAACCGGTGATCAGGGGCGTATGCACATAGACAAAGCCACGCTCCTGGAAGAACTTGTGGATGGCGTAGGAGATCAGGCTTCTCACACGGAATACAGCCTGGAAGGTGTTGGTACGGGGGCGCAGATGGGTCATGGTGCGCAGGAACTCCAGGGTATGGCGCTTCTTCTGCAGGGGATAGTCGGAGGTGGAAGCACCCTCGATGGTGACCTCGTCGGCCTGCAGCTCAAAGGGCTGCTTGGCATCGGGGGTCTCGATGAGGGTACCCTTGACGATGAGGGCAGCGCCTACGTTGACCTTGGAGATCTCAGCGAAGTTGGCCATGGTGTCGTGGTAGACCACCTGCAGGGGGGTGAAATAGGTGCCGTCAGACAGGACGATGAAGCCGAAAGCCTTGGAGGCACGGACAGAGCGCACCCAGCCGCCGACCTCGATGGTCTTGCCAACGTATTCTTTGGTGTTCTTAAACAGATCTCGAATTTGAATCAGTTCCATAATTTTCCTCTTTCTTTATAACAGCATCACGCCGCGGTCACGGCATGTGCGCATGGTATTTTCGTCCCAGATGCTGGATTGCACTTCTCCGATGTGGCAGCAGCCGATGAGAAGCATACACAGTCTGGATTGTCCGATGCCGCCGCCAATGGTCAGGGGCAGCTCGTCGTTCAGCAGTGCCTTATGGAAGGGCAGTTCCTTCCGATCCTGGCAGCCGGAGAGCGCCAGCTGCTGCTCCAGGGCGGCTTTGTCCACACGGATGCCCATGGAGGAGATCTCAAAGGCGCGGCCTAAGGTCTCGTTCCAGAAGAGAATGTCGCCGTTGAGGCTCCAGTCGTCATAGTCGGGGGCTCTGCCGTCGTGGGGCTTGCCGTTTCTCAGTTTGCCGCCGATCTGCATCAGGAAGACGGCGCTGTCCTGATGCTCCCGGAGGAAGGCGGTCTCCTTATCGGAGCCCTTCTCCAGGTCGGGGTAGAGATCCGCCAGCTCCTGGGTGGTGATGAAGATCACCTGGCGGGGAATTGTGACCTTGATCTGGGGATACTCGATCTTCAGGGTCTCGCCGGTGACGTAGATGGCGTTGACGATCCGCTGGACGACCTCCTTCAGGTAGTCCAAATTCCGTTGCTGGGGGGTGATGACCTTCTCCCAGTCCCACTGATCCACATAGACGGAGTGGATATTATCCACCTCTTCATCCCGCCGGATGGCGTTCATATCCGTCACCAAACCCTTGCCGGGACGGAAGCCGTAGCGAGCCAGAGCGTAACGCTTCCATTTCGCCAGGGAGTGAACCACCTGGCTCTCCGCGCCCACGTCGGGAACATCAAAGGAGACCGGCCGCTCATAACCGTTGAGATTGTCATTCAAACCGGAAGCCTCTTCCACAAACAGCGGCGCAGATACACGCAGCAGATTCAGGGCGCGGCACAGGTTCTTCTGAAAATTGTGCTTAATGTACTCGATGGCACATTGGGTCTCGTATACCGACAGGGGATTATAGTATCCTGCCGGAATGCGGCATTTACTCATCTGATGTCCTCCTTTTACAAAGATTTCAATATATTATACTCGCTTTGCCTCTGTATTACAAGTAAAAAATGAGAAATTCGCCCAAGGAATTTCAGTTTTTACAGTGAAACGGAAATATTCTGCCCATTGCTATTGACAAGGGAAGGGAACAGCAGTATAATACTACCAACCTACCAAATAAGTATGTAAATATTGCGGTTAGAAAGGGGAGAGTCCTATGATCTATACTTCCGCAGAGCAGCTTATCGGTGCAACGCCCTTGCTGGAGCTGACTCATCTGGAGAGAGAGCTGAATTTACAGGCGAAGCTTCTGGCCAAGCTGGAGTTTTTCAATCCCGGCGGCTCTGTAAAGGATCGGGTGGCCAGAGCCATGCTGGACGAGGCAGAGGCGGAGGGACGGCTGAAGCCCGAGTCTGTGATCATTGAGCCAACCTCCGGTAATACAGGCATCGGCCTTGCTCTGGTAGCAGCTGCCCGTGGTTACCGTGTGATCATCGTCATGCCGGATAATATGAGTATGGAGCGGCGGCTTTTGATGCAGGCATACGGCGCGGAGCTGGTGCTGACCGAGGGTGCCAAGGGCATGAGCGGTGCCATCGCCCGTGCGGAGGAATTGGCTAAGGAGCTGCCCGACAGCTTCATCCCCGATCAGTTTGCCAATCCTGCCAATCCCAAGGCGCATTACGACACCACCGGTCCGGAGATCTGGGCGGATACCCGGGGGGAAGTGGATATTTTCGTAGCAGGTGTGGGTACCGGCGGTACCATCACCGGCGTGGGCGAATATCTCAAGTCCCGTAAGCCCGAGGTGCGGGTCGTGGCGGTTGAGCCTGCTGCCTCTGCGGTACTGTCCGGAGGCAAGCCGGGGGCTCATAAGCTCCAGGGTATCGGCGCAGGCTTTGTTCCCAAGGTGCTCAATACGGAGATCTGCGACGAGATCCTGCCCGTTGACCACGAAGATGCCTATGCCGCCGCCAGACTTTTGGGACGGATGGAGGGCATCCTCACAGGCATCTCCTCCGGCGCAGCCCTTCACGCAGCCATTGCCCTGGCAAAACGGCCGGAAAACGCAGGAAAGACCATTGTCGCCCTGCTCCCCGATACCGGCGACCGCTACCTCTCCACAGCCCTATATCAATAGAAAGGAAAATTCTGATGCAAAGGATCTATTTAGATAACGCCGCCACTACCAAAATGAGTCAGGCGGCCATTGACGAAATGCTGCCCTATCTTCAGGAGATCTACGGTAACCCCTCCAGCCTCCATACCCCCGGCCAGGAGGCTGCCGAGGCGCTGCAGAGCGCCAGAGCCCGCATTGCCGCCTGCCTGGGCTGCGAGGCGAGGGAGATCTACTTTACCTCCGGCGGCAGCGAGGCGGACAATCAGGCCATACTGTCCGTGGCGAAGCAGGGGCTGCGCCGCGGCAAGAAGCATATTATCTCCTCCGCCTTTGAGCATCATGCGGTGCTGCACACCCTGCAGAAGCTGGAAAAGGAAGGCTTCGAGGTGGAGCTTTTGCCTGTCAACGACAACGGCATTGTCACGGCGGAGCAGGTTAAAGCAGCGCTTCGCCCTGATACCTGCCTGGTGACGGTGATGTATGCCAACAACGAGATCGGCACCATCCAGCCCATCCGTGAGATCGGCGCGGTCTGCCGTGAGGCAGGTGTGCTGTTCCACACCGATGCGGTTCAGGCGGTGGGGCATATCCCTGTTAATGTCAAGGAGGACAATATTGACCTCCTCTCCCTCTCCGGCCACAAGTTCCACGGCCCCAAGGGCGTGGGCGCGCTCTATGCCAGGCGTGGGGTACTCCTGACCAATCTCATCGAGGGCGGCGCCCAGGAGCGTGGTAAGCGGGGCGGCACCGAGAATATCCCCGGCATTATGGCCATGGCCAAAGCTCTGGAGGAGGCCTGCACCCATATGCAGGCTCACACGGAGAAACTCCGTTCTCTTCAGGACAAGCTGATCGAAGGTCTGGGGCAGAACCCTCACGGCATTCTCAACGGTGACCGCAGCCGGCTCCTGCCCGGCAATGTGAGCTTCTGGTTTGAGGGCAACGAGGGCGAGGCCATGCGGCTGCTTCTGGACGACAAGGGCATCGGCGCCTCC
>JAZNVK010000171.1:0-3474 GCA_045592805.1 Faecousia sp. | reverse complement strand
TGCCAAAGGAGAACGGATTGCCACACCAGTGTGCGCACTGGTTCGCAATGACAGACTTGATACAGCAGACGACAGACCGATAAGCATCTATTTGACTCTATTTCAAATCCCATCGGCGGAGCCGATACCTCAGTTATTAGTTCTTAGTTATTAGTTCTTAGTCTCACCGTAAACATCTGTTTGAAGAAGTCGGGCGCAAAAAATAACCGCAGCCGGTTTTTCCGGCTGCGGTTATTTTTTGCTTTATTTACATTCTGTCAGGGGCGGAGAAACCCAGGAGATCGATGCACTCCTCCAGGGCACGTTTGGCCAGGCTGATGAGGGCGATGTAGCCCTTCTGCATTTCCTCGTCGGGCTCGGTGAGAATTCGGGTCTCGTGGTAGAACTTGTTCACCGCACCTGCCAGCTCATAGGCATAGGCGCAAACCACGTTAGGCGCAGAATCACGGTAGGCCATGGTCATCTGGTCGGGCATTTGGCTCAGCGCCAGCTGCAGCGCCAGTGCGCTCTCACTGTCCGCAGGCAGGATGATACCCGAATTCTCCTTGCCGTAACGGCTGAGAATGGACTTGATACGAACGATGGTATACAGGAGATAGGGGCCGGTGTTACCTTCGAAAGCTGCGAAACGCTCCACATCAAAGATATAGTCCTTCGTGGCAAGATTGGACAGATCGCCGTATTTCAGTGCGCCAACTGCAATGATCTTAGCCGTCTCGGCCGCCTCTTCAGGGGTGAGGATCTGGTTTTCCAGGATCTTGGTTTCTACATAGCCGGTGATATCGGCAATGAGAGTCTCCAAACGCATGACACCACCGGAACGGGTCTTGAAGGGCTTGCCATCCTTGCCGTTCATGGTGCCGAAGCCGATGTGTTGCAGCTGGACATTTTCCGGAACGATGCCGCTCTTTTTGGCAGCACGGAACACCTGCTCAAAATGCAGACTCTGGCGCTTATCTGTCAGATACAGCAGCTTGTCGGGGTTGTAGTCACGAATCCGCTGGACAATGGTGGCAAGATCGGTGGTGGCGTAGAGGGTTGCACCGTCAGACTTCACCAGAATACAGGGGGGCAGCTCCTTCTTATCGCCCTCTTCAGCTACCTCGATGACCTTTGCGCCCTCGCTGTCGGTAAGAATTCCCTTCTCCTGCAGCATCTCAAGCATGGGTGCGATATCCTTCTCGGCATCACTTTCACCCAGCCACACGTCGAAACTGACGTTGAGATTGCTGTAGTTGCGCTTCAGATCGGCAACAGAGACCGCCATAATATGCTGCCACAGGGCAAAATAGCCCCGCTTATGGTTCTGCAGATGATAAGTAGCCTCGTGGGCCTTGGTTGCAAATGCCTCATCCACCTTGCTCTTGGCAGAGGCAGTGGGGTAGATCTCCTCCAGCTCAGAAATGGTAAAGGGAGCTTCTGCGGGATACTCGCCCGTATATTCATCATCAAAATAGCACAGCTCCGGCTTGCGTTCCTGAAGCTCCGCAATGATCAGACCCATTTGCAGTCCCCAGTCGCCCAGGTGGATATCACCGATGACCGTATCGCCAAAGTAGCGGTAGATCCGCTTGATGCTCTCGCCAATAATAGCGGAGCGGAGGTGACCGATGTGCAGAGGCTTCGCCACATTGGGACCGCCATAGTCCAGAACCACACGACGACCGCTCCCCTGCTCCGTTACACCCAGATGCTCCATACCTTGAAGCGCATTGAGATGCTCTGCCAGTGCGGCTTCTTTGACCTTCAGATTGATAAAGCCGGGGTTCACTGCCTCGGCAGAGGAGAACACTGCGCTGTCCTGCAGCTTTTCTACCACGTCCTTAGCAATCATAATGGGAGCCTTGTGGGCAGTCTTGGCCGCAGGCATTGCGCCATTGCACTGGAACTGGCAGAGGTCAGGACGGTTGGAAACCGTAACCTTACCGCAAGCGGCATCATAGCCCGCAGCAGCAAAAGCCGAGGAAACCTCCGCGGTCAAAATATCAATGAATTTATCCATAAAAAAGGAACACTCCTTTTGCGCGCAAATCATGCGCCATATTTTCCATAATACATATTTTATCAAACAATCGCCATAAAGTCCATAGCTTTCCATGAAATTCTCGCTACGGGAAGATTGATTTTATGTCACCGGGTGTAGGGAGAACTGGTCTTGTACAAAGAGTGGCTACCGGAAAACATGTCACTCTGATTTGAAGCTTATGACCGAAGGCTAAAATGGGCTGTCTCCGGGAAGGTTTTGTAATATCCTGTCAAACAGAAATTTGCCGAACTGTTGGCTACACCCAAAGCCTTCTCCTTGAGGAGAAGGTGGCAGCCCGAAGGGCTGACGGATGAGGTAGTGTGCGATAGCACGGATTCGCCGAAACCCTTGATATTTATACATTTTTTCCTGCTGCACACCTCATCAGTCGCCTACGGCGACAGCTTCTCCCCAAGGAGAAGCCTTTGGTGCAACGCAGTTTTTCAGAAGAGGCAAACAGACCGATAAACATCTATTTGACGGTGGTGCCCGCAGCAACCCCCTGTGTCCCCCTTGAAAGGGGGAGGTCGTTGATTGATGGTGCAGGCAGCAGTTCGATAAACATCTATTTGACGATAGTGCCAAAGGAGAACGGATTGCCATCTATTTGTGGGGGGTATTATGCAAAGGGAAAGCGCCGTGGGAGTTTGTTCCCACGGCGCTGTTTGCTTTATTTTGTTGGCGCGATTAATTTTAGCCGAGGAGGCTCTCGAAGTATGCCTTGGCAGAGTCGCCGTAGTAGATGGTAGCCATGGCAAGCTCAGCCAGTACGGAATCGCCGGAGGCGATGCAGCTCTTGGCATAGGCTTCCACGCTGTAACCGGCATTTTGAGAGGCAACCTCATCGCCCACATATGCTACGAAATAGAACATATCGCGCATATTCACGGACTTGACACCGGTGAAGGTGACCTGGAGTCTGCCATCTGCCAGTTCAGTGAACTGGGTCAGAGTTGCAACCACATTGCCGCTTTCATCCAGAACCTTTACTGCGGTGACGTCTGCCTTGGTATAACCCTCGGCAAGGGTCAGCTTGGCATTGATCTCGGTCTTGTCTGCGAAGTTGACATTGAAGCCCATTGCGGTGACAGCAGTGATGTTGCGGTCATTATCCACATAGGTTCTCACGTCGGTCAGCTCTGCGGACAGCTCGGTGGTTGCGTACTGCTGGTATGCATCCATGCCTGCATTGACCGGTTCATTTGCACGGCGGTCGAAGGCAGCCTGGGCTGCAGCGCCGTAGTTCAGGGTGTCGATCAGCAGGGTGTAGAACTCGGGCTGCTCTTCGTAAGTGTACTTGCTGAAGCAGCTGCGGGCATAGTCCAGGACGGAATAGACATCCACAGGAGTGGTGTACTCATTGCCGTTCTCATCGAAGACATGGAGCACAGCTCTCAGCTCGCTGCCCATTTCCACAGACTGGATACCATTGAGAACGAAGATCATAC
>JAZNVK010000170.1:0-9455 GCA_045592805.1 Faecousia sp. | reverse complement strand
GCTGACCGACGTTAGAACCTACGTGGATAACGACCGCAGCATCACTGCCGTTACCAAGATGGGCTTCTCCGTCACTTTCGCAGACAAGACCGAGATCAACGCCAAGCTGACCATTGCCGAAGGCTACACCAAGGCAGACATCACCTCCGTCAAGGTTCTGAACGAAAACGGCGAGGAAGTCGCAGTTCTCACCGAGTTCACCGAGCTGGACGATGGCAGACTCCAGGTCACCTTCACCGGTGTTAAGTCTGTGAACATGCGTGACATGTACTACTTCGAGGAATCCGTTGGCGAAGAAGTAGCCTCCCAGAACGTCGGCTACAGCATCGGAGCCTACGCCAAGAGCAACATCGCCTCCACCGCTGCCGGCGCCGCCAACCTGGCCAGAGCCTGCATCTTCTACGGCGACAGCGCCAAAACCTACTTCGACAGCCTGATCAAGTAAAAATGGCAGAGTTTTCCGTCCGAACCAAGCACACCAGACCAAATTAACGGTCAGAAAATCCAAAAACCAACGCAACAAGCGCCGTGGGAGAATCCTCCCACGGTGCTATTTTGAGCATGAGGGAAATTTTGGAATTTCCCAATAATCCCAAAATCGGAATTGCATTGCGGTGGATTGTGCTTTATGATTATATTAGATTATTTAACGAAAGGGAGAGGACTCAATGGACTATATTCTCAAATACATCGACGACAATCTCTCTGCCCATCTGACCCTCTCCGATGTCGCCTCTTATGCCGGATATTCCACGTGGCACTTTTGTGAAAAATTCAAAGCCTCTACGGGAATGACTTTTACAGAGTACCTCCGAAATCGTCGAATGCAGCATGCCGTCAATGCGCTGCTCCGTGGAGAATCCTTTCAGGACATCGCTTTTAATGCAGGCTACGAAACGGTCTCCGGCTTTGAAAAGGCTTTTTATAAGCAGTATTCCTGCATGCCTGCGGAGTACAGGCAGCGCTCGGATCATTATCGTGCATTGTATCAGGAACGCCGCAGCCAGCGTCTTCAGCTTACAGACCGCTGCCAGATTTTGAAGGATCGTGTTACAGCCCCGGTCAGAAAATGGAACCATGCCATCGGCCTCTACAGCTACCATTTCTGGAAGGGGTTTTACCAACTGAAGCCGGAGGAACGAACCAATTACTCCACCCAGGCAGCCGGACTTTCCTTCATTATCAGCAGGCATCGCCCTGTGATCCAAACAGGTGAGCTGATTGTTGGCGAGATATTCCCCACGGAGCACATTGAACAAATGGAACGGGGGATCATGGATCTGATCCGCACGCAGCCCAAACACGCACGCTCCTATTTGGAGCGTGGGCCGCTGCGCAGAGAGCAGATCGATGAACTTTTTGCCTGGGCTTCTGATCCGGATTGCCGCTGGCCATATATTCCCGGAGAGAGCACACTCTCTATCAGCCCAAGGCAACTTTTACAGCAGAACGAGGGAGCTGCCATGGGTGATTGCTCTGTGGATACCCACTCCATTCCCGACTATGAAAAGGTACTGCGCCTTGGCTTTTCCGGGATCTGCAAGGAACTGGAGACAGCTGCTACCCGTGAAAACCTGACAGCCAGGCAACGGGAGTTTTACAGCGGTTGCTTGAAGGTCTGCCGAGCCTGCTGCGAGATCGGTGAACGCTATGCGGAGCAAGCCATGCTTCTGGCGGAACAGGCAGAAAACGACAGCCGTCGGGAGGAACTGCTGCAAATTGCCCGTATCTGCAGGCAGGTTCCTGCAAGACCTGCCCAGAGCTTTTACGAGTCGGTGCAGAGTCTGTTTTTTGCCCATATGCTCAATACCCTGGAGGACGGCGTCAATGCCAACTCTCTGGGGCGCATTGATCAGCTTCTTTATCCCTACTACCGTCGGGATATTGACAGCGGCCTTCTCACCCGGCAGGAGGCGTTTGAACTGATGTGCTGCCTGTGGATCAAGCTTTACCGTAACTATGATGTGCAGCAGTGCACCCTGGGCGGCTGTGATGCGGAGGGAAAGGATGCGGTAAATGAGCTGTCCTATCTGATCCTTGATGTTACGGAAGAACTGGATCTGGTGCGCTGTCTCAGCGTGCGCTACGGCAGCTACACCCCCAGAGCCTTTTTGCTGCGGGCCTTTGAGGTGCTGAGCCATCTGAACAAGGGTATCAACGCCTTTTATAATGATGCGGTATTTATTCCCGCCCTGCACCGCCGTGGGATCGAGGATGCCTGGGACTACGGTGTTATCGGCTGTGCCGAGATCGCCATCCCGGGAAAGAGCAATATGCACCCCGTTACCGCAAGAGTCAATCTGCTCAAGGCGCTGGAATATGCCCTCACCGGAGGTGAGAGTATTCTCAACCCCGGAACCTATCCCGGCCTGCGCCGGAATAAATCCAACTTCCGCAGCTTTACCAGCCTGAAAAAGGCGGTTTATGACCAGATGGATCAGCTTCTGGATACGGCGGCACAGCTCACAGAGCGTATGACGCAGATTCGTATGCAGGAATGGCCGCAGTTTTATAAGTCCTTCCTGACCGAGGGCTGTATCCAAAAGGGCAGATCTTACTGCGATCATGGGGCGAAATACGATTTTGACGAGGTAATGCTGCTGGGGCTGCCCAATTTGGCAGATGCCATGATTGCCATTAAGCGGCTGGTTTATGACCGCAAAAAGTATACGCTGGAGCAAATTGTGGATGCCATGTGGCAGGATCACTCCGATAAAGCACTTTTGGAGGAAATTCGCACCACTGTTCCCAAATACGGAAACGGCATCAAAGAAGTGGATCTGCTTGCGGCAGAGATGATGGAGCATGCCTGCAGCTATCTGGAAAAACTCCCCGGCAGTTGTTCAGACGGCTACATGGCGCAGATGCTCTCCTACCTCTGGAGCATTGACCAGGGTAGCCAAACGCCTGCTACCCCCGACGGCAGACGAAAAGGGGAGGCCCTGGCAGACGGTGTTTCCCCCGTGAAGGAGTGCGACTACAACGGCGTTGCGGCGGTGCTGCAATCTGTGGGAACCCTACCGGCACAGCTGTCACCCGGTGGTTTTTCTGCTACGGTGGATATTGATTCCGTGCTTTTTACCGATTGCCATCTGGAACTGCTGCTGGATCTTTTCCTGCAGGCATCTGAAAAGGGGCTGGCAGGCATTCAGTACAATATTCAGGACAGCCGCCAGAGTAATCTGCCCATAGAGGCGGAGCGGAATATCGCAGTGCAGGTTTTTGGCTATCGGCAGCAATATGATCAATTGGATCGTCGAATCCGTGAATTTATCAAAGAACGTACCAAACATCAACTACTGTAGCGAAGGAGGAAACCAATTGAAACTGAAACGATTGATACCACTGCTTCTGTGCCTTGCGCTTCTGCTTGCCTGTGTGCCCTTTGCCTGGGCCAACGGCTGGTTTGCAAAACGCACGAAGGACCTGTCCATTGGCACGGGAAGCACCCTTTTGACCGCAGCGGATCACTGGTCCATGGGTCCCGGCTGGATGGACAGCTCCACCGCTGAGGACATTGTCTTCAGCAATACCACCGATACCGCCGGTGCAAATATCTGCAAGGATCTCATCGAGGGCGGCAACGGCTTCCGTATCTCCTTCTATGTGGATTTTTTGGATCCTGCGGTGCAGACCACGGCAGGCACCACCCTCCGTTTGAACTCCGACTCCATGACCTATTTTGATATCCGCACTACCGGCCGTGGAGACGAACTGATGTTCCAGGTGGACTACTGCGACAGCGGCAACTGGAGCAGCGTTGTGCCCTTTACAGCAGGCATTTTTGGCGCTTCGGAAGGCGTTACCGTAGAGATCGCCCGTGAGGCGGCTCATAATACAGTGTCCTTTACCATTCTGGATGCCGCCGGAAATGAGCTTCTGAGCCAGAATGCCACCAACACCGTGTGGGCAGGCAGCCGCTTTGTAGACCGTGGGGATCTGGAGATGCTCTTTAAGCCCTATGCAGGCTACGGTACTTTCCGAGTTTCAAAGTATTCCGTCAATGATTTCCCCGATGACGGTGTGGAGCCTGCGCTGAGCGCAGCGGATCTGTGGACCATGGGCAGCAACTGGAGCGATGTCTCTTCCCCTGACATGGTTGTGATCAAAAACAACATTGAAAATGCGGGCCCCAACTTTTTCAAGGAAAAGATCAATGGCGCTAAGGATTTCCGTCTGGGCTTCCTCTATACCGGTGAAAGCAGCTACACCACCGCTGACATCACTCTCCGTTTGAGCTCTGATAATAATGTCTATCTCCGCATGCTGGTGACCCAGAACGGCGGTACGGCTCTGGTGGATGTGAATTTCTACAACGGCAGCACCTGGAGCTCTCTGGGCTCTACGGGCTGGATCTCCGGCGTTGGCAGCAGCTACTATGTGACCTTCGAGCACTTGGGCGGCAGCGACAATTCCAAGCTGATCCTCACCAAGCCCGATGGCACTATGATCGCCTCCTGCGTGGTTTCCGGCAGCGCTGCTACCAACGATAGCTTCTATGCCGTCTCGGAGCTGGAGGCACTGGTAACAACCGCCGGTAATTACGGTATTTTCTCCATCGGTGGCTTTACCACCGAGGCAGCGGCGGTTCCGGCCTCTCAGTGGAGCATGGGCACAAACTGGACAGGGGAGTATAACGAAGATGGCCTATACACCATCTCCAACCTGATCCAAAATGCAGGCCCCAACTTCTTCTCTGACCATATTGCGGCAGGGGAGTCCTTCCGTCTGGGCTTCCTTTATGAGGGAAAGAGCAGCTATACCACCGCAGACATCACCCTCCGACTCACCTCCAACACCGCCTCTTACCTGCGCCTGCTGGTGACCCAGAACAACGGCACAGCTCTGGTGGACTTCAATTTCACCCCCAACGGCGCTAACTGGACACAGCTGGTGACCACGGGCTGGATAGCTGAGATCGGCAGCAGCTTCTACGTCTACTTAGAGCACGAGGGCGGTACGGACACCATGACTCTGACCCTGTGTAAGACGGACGGTAGCCAATTCTTCTCCAAAGTGATTGACAACGCAGCTTTGACGGACGACAATTTCTTCTCTGTTTCTGCGATTGAGCCTCTGGTCACCACCGCAGGCAACTACGGTCTCTTCTCCATTGCAGACTTCCGCATTGACCGCCCCGTATCCGCCGAGGACAGCTGGATCCTGGGCGAGGGCTGGACAGATGCCGGCGGCTATGACGGCGCCAAGATTCTGGCCGCCGCAGACAGCAGCGGTTCTGCCCTCTGGAAGCAGGAACTCAATGCCGCTCAGGGGCTTGTGCTGGACTTTGATTTTGAGACCCGGGTTAAGGAAATGCAGACCTCCGGCGAATTCATTCTCTGCCTCAGTGCTGACCACAGCCAATATCTGCGCCTGGTCATCACCGGCAGAGGAACGCAGGAGGCCATGGTGGAGGCACAGTACTTTGCAAACGGCACAGGCATCACATTGGCATCTACCGGCTGGATCTCCAATGCCGCTGTTAATGGAAACTACCACCTCCGCCTGGCGCATCAAGGGGGCGCTTCCGAAACCCTTCTGGAGCTCACTGCCAAAGATGGCACGATCCTTTACAGCAAAGCCTTCTCCAACGCTGCCTTTACCGACCGGAGCTTCTGGGGCGCATCCTATCTCCAGGCACTGTTTAACCCCATTTCCGGCTATGGCAGCTACGCCATTGGCGACTTTACCCTGACCGAGTATCCGCCCGAAGCAGTAGAACCGGAGGATTGGCGTCTGGGCAACGGCTGGAAGGCCTATGCCGATGGTGCAGAGGGCATCTACCTTGCCAAGGAGCAAAAGGGAACGACCGAGGCGGTCTATCTCAGCCCCATCCGTGGCGCAGAGGGCTTCCAAATTTCCTTTGATATCTCCTTCGACAATACCCAGACCTCCTCCTGCTGCATCAAGCTCCGTGTGCCCACGGCGGAAGAGATCTACCTCTTTGCCCGTGTCAAGGGAGCCAACAAACAGACCCTGTTAGAGGCGCAGTCCTATGATTCCACCGCTGAGATCCAGTGGAGCTCCTCTTTGCTCTCGGCAGATGCCTCCCGTTGGCACAATAACAACGGTGTGGTCACCGTCCTTTTGGAGCGTCAGGCCATGAGCGAGGAGCTGCACTTCAGCGCTACGGATAAGGCCAGCGGCGAGGTGCTCATTGATGAGACCTTCAGCTCTCCCGTGCTCAATGCTGCGGATTATCTGGATTACAACAATCTGGAGTGGATTTTCTCCGCTGATGAGGATTCCTCCACCTTTAAGATCTATGATTTTGCGGTAAACACCTATCCTGCAGATCCTGTAGCCGTGGAGACTCTGGAAATTCAGGGCGAAACCCAGGTATATACCGGTACGCTCTATGGCTATACCATGAAGCTGAACCCCGATGATGCCACAGTGAAGAGCTACCGCTGGCTGGTCAACGGTGTTTCCGTCTCCACCGGCAAGACCATCAATTATCTCTTCTCCCAGGCAGGCAGCTATACTCTGACCCTGGAGGTAACGGATTATGAGGGAATTGTCACCACGGCGACCCTGACCGTCACCGCCGAAGCCGCACCGCTTGCTTACGAAACCGGCGACCTCAATGAAGACGGCAACGTTGATGGCACCGATGCCCAATTACTGGCAGACTATCTGGTCGGCAACCGTGAACTCAGCGAAGCACAGCTGAGCCGTGCCGATATAAACAGCGATGGAAGTGTGGACATCACCGATGTCTACTGCATTCTCGGAAAGGAGGGCTGATCATGAAAAAGAGACTATTCTCCCTGATTCTGGCCTTTGCGCTGCTGATCGGCCTCCTGCCCATTACCACATCAGCGACGGAAATTCTTCCTGAGCCGGATCAAAACGAGTACCGCTTCAACGGCCATTGGGTCACAGACCGTGGCAGTTTTTCCCTGATCCATTCCGATTGGACGCTGGACAGCTTCTCCGAAAGCGCAGCGGTCATCACCGTCGGTGAAACCGCCGGAACCGGCATGGCATATACCGGGGAACTGCCGGAAAAGTGGAACCTCCATCTTTCCGTGGACAGTGCCGAAGACGATCTGGTGGGCTTCATCCTGTCAGACGGCAACTCACAGCTGTCGGTAACGGTGGAAAAAAGCGGTGGGGATGCACTGCTGACCGTGACCGCCGACTCCCGGGTGATCCTTGAAAATATGTTGGGCAGCTGCCCGGGAACCCTCCGTTTTGTGTTGGATAACTGCTACGAAGGGCAGAGCCTGCGCCTTTTCCTCTGGCATGAAGAGTGCTATCTGGGTGGCTGGAATCTGACCGGGCTTTCTGCCGCCACCGAAACCATGCTCACCGGCACCGGCCTCATCGGTTTCTACGCTGAGCAGGCCGGGGACATCTTCACGGATTTTGGGGTGAATACCATGATCTACGCTTATGAAAATGATTTCGCCGCTGCCTTGGCACAGGTGGAAGCCTGGGCAAAGCAGGAGGTGGAGGGCAGTATTGTAGAGGCGGATAACGGTGTTCTCATGTACACCCCCGACGGTGTTAAAAACTACGATGCCCTCTGGACCCGAGACTTCAACTACATGCTGGAGTATGCCGGGGACTATATCCCTGTGGAAAATGCCGTCGCGTGCATTGAATACCTTCTGGAAAATGTTCACGAAGGGGATTGCTGGCTGCCTGACCGTGTCTACGGCAACGGCAAGGTCAATTACGCTGCCGGCGACATGGATTACAGCCGCAGAAATCTGGATAACAATTCCTTTATCGTCATTGCGCTGGATTGCGCCCTGAGCCGCATGCCTGAGGCGGAGGCAAAGGCCCTGTTCGAAAAATGGGAATCCACCCTGATGACGGCGCTGGACTCCCTGCCCAAGGATGAAAACGGTCTGATCTATAACGATCCCCTGAACTATCATTCCCCCTATGGCTTCACGGATTGCATCTGCAAAACCGGCAGCCTCATGAAGGAATCCCTGCTTCTGTGGCGTGCCTACGGCATCATGGCCAAGTGGCAGACCGCTTATGGCAAGGATGCCTCCGTTGCAAGTGCCGGAGTGGCCGGTATCGAATCTGTGCTGGTAGATACCTTCCTTAACGAGGACGGAATGCTCAATGCAGCTACTGTGGATTGCCGCCAGAGTGACATCTGGGGCAGCTGCTACGCCATTTCCATTGGTTTCCCCATGGAGGAAAGTCTGAAAAAGAGCATTGCCGATTATCTCGCTGCTAACTATGACGGTCTGGTGCAGATGGGTCAGATCCGTCATACCGCTCCCGGTATCTACTGGCAGCGTCTGCTCTCCGGAATTAACGAAGGCGAATACCAGAACGGTGCTTACTGGGGCACTCCCACGGGCTGGTTCATCGATGCCCTGGAGCCCTATTACCCCGAACTGGCCATGACCACCTTAGAGGATATTATCAGCTACTATGCCGCCGAGGGCATCTACGAATGTGTCAACGGCGACTATCGCAAGCTGCTGCACTATGCGGCCAGCGCCTCCAATATTCTGCCCCAGGCACGCCGCCTGCTGACCCGGACGCCTGCGCTGGAGGATCTGACTCTGGTGGGTGACACTGCAGCGGTCAAGGGCGCTACCAAGACCTACAGTATTGCCGTTGCTCCCACCGGCGCACAGCTCCGGAGCATGACCTGGAATGTCAACGGGAATTACGCAGGCAATCAGGAAACGATGACTTACACCTTCAACGAAACGGGCACATACCTGATCTCCTGCGTCGCCACAGACCGCAACGGCATTACACTGACCGCCGAAAAAACCGTTACCGTCACAGAGGCAAACGATCCGCAGATGCAGCTTTTTGTCAGCGGCATCAAAGGGAAAGCCGGAGATACGGTCACGGTAAGCTATTCCATAACCCATGGGGCAGCCCTCGGCGCAATTGAGTTGGAGATCACCTATGATCCTGCTGTGATGACCCTTACGGAAAATCATCCCGGCACGCTGCTCAAGGCAGTTTTCGCAGCCAAAGATGAGCAGGGGACGGTTCGAATGATCCTGTCGGAGAACACGCCCCATGACGATGCCGGAACACTTTGCCGGCTGAGCTTCACGCTGAAACAGGATGTGAACGATCCGATTTATCTGCTGCCGCAGGTGATCTCTTCTGTGGCGGATTATAAAGACGACAGACCTCTGGGTGCGGCAGATATCTCCGTTGCGGAAAATCCTATGACGGAGGTTGAGGTCAAGATCAGCCATACCGTTTCCTTCGACTCCGACCTGCAGATGAACTACCGTATCAAGCTGGCAGATATTCTTGCTGCAGCACCCAACTACGTCACCGAGGGCGCATACCTGACCGTTGAAAAGGATCGTTACCCCATGGGCGGCGGCGAGAAGACCGTGGAAACCGTTACCCTCTATCCCGACCTGACTACCGATGCAGAGCGTATGCTCTTCAATCTGGCAGGCATCCAGTCCGTGGAAATGGGCAGCGAGCTGAGAGCTGTGCTCCAC
>JAZNVK010000169.1:0-16342 GCA_045592805.1 Faecousia sp. | reverse complement strand
GTTTGACGAGCTAAATATTCAAATCCCGTGCGGGGGGCACACCTCAGTTTTTAGTCCTTAGCTCTTAGTTATTAGTTCCTAAACAGACCGGCAAACTTCTGTTTGACTTTCTGTGTGCAGGGCTTTTTTCCTCTAATGAGTATTTATATGAGTATTTATTAAGTTACTTAGCGCTAAACGTGGGCGGTTTACATAATTATATTATGGTAAATTCGCAGAGCAGCCGTAGCTGCGTTGCCTGTCGGCAGTGCCACGGGCGATTAATAATCGCCCCTGCGGTGTTGATTGCCGGTTCGGTGGGTTTCGGCGCGCCCGGTGGTCGCGCCCTACGGTGCTGATTGGGAATGTGTCAAACTGTTCGGCAGATTTCTGTTTGCACTTGGTGTGGCGCAGAGCAGCTTGCATACTGCTGCCCCCGATCCATTTCAAATCCATGAGCGAAGCCCATGCCGACCTTATTCACTCTTCACTACTCCCCGCTCCCCTCCCCAGCGCCAGGGTTTTGATCACCACGGGCAGGGTTTGGCCGCCTGCAATGGGGCTGCCCACATCCAGATAGCTGCCCTCGCTGATGGGCAGGCTGTCGGCGCAGAGGATGGGCTGCTCCTTCGGCAGCAGCAGCCGCAGCGCCTGTCCCAGCGCCTTGCCATAGTCCGACTCCAGCGCCAGCAGCAGGGGTTTCCCCTCCTGCAAATAGGGTGCCGTCCCCAGGGCAATGCTGTCTGCCAGATGGCACAGACCGCCGAAATTGGGCGCACGACTTCCGCCCAGACTGAGCACCGCCGTTTCACCCCCGAAAACCGCCAGTTTTTTCCGTATTTGCACCGCCAGTTGCTCCGTGGGCAGCTCCAGTTCCCGTGCGGTCAGGGCAGCCACAGGGAGGTTCTTCATGGGAAACTCCACGCCCTCGTAGAAAATGGTACTGCCGGAGAGAGCGGTGGAATGGCTCCCTGCCCCGATGACCGTGGCGCGGATACTCTCAGAGGCAAGACGGTAGTCCCCTCTGCACAGCTCCGAGCCTAAAATGGCCTCCGCCAGATAGACCCCCAGATCCCCGTAGGCCAGAGGGTTCTCCGGCAGCTGCTCCATCAGCGCCGCCACGCCTCCGGAGAAGCTGAGCAGGGCATTTTCCGGTTCAGCCAGGGGCTGATCCGTCACAAAGCCCTCGGGGATCTCCTCCCCACGGAGGGTCTTCTCCAGCACCTCCGCCAGCAGAGAGGCCAGAAGCCGCCGCTCCTCCTCCGGCAGGAAGTCCCCGATGTTCCGGTCGGTATAGGGGCGCAGCACCGGGGAGATGTAGGTCAATACCCCGTCCTGCCCCAGCTTCAGCAGGCGGCCGCCCACATTGACGCAGCCGGTCTGAAGCACCTTCCCCTCCCGAAACAGCACCAGATTGGCAGTGCCGCCGCCGATATCCACGTGCAGCACATCCCGCTGCTCTGTCAGGGACAGCTGATCCGCCCCCGCCCCCTTGCCTGCCAGAATACTCTCCAGCTTGGGGCCTGCCGTTGCCACCACAAAATCCCCCGCAAAGCCTGACAACGCCGTCAGCACCTGACGGGCATTGTCCTTACGGGCGGTCTCCCCCGTGATGATCACTGCCCCGGTGCGGATCTGCTCCCGTTCCACACCGAAGGCGGCATACTCCTGCCGCACAATGGCGCGCAGACCCTCGGTATCAATGCGCTCCGCGGACAAAAGGGGGGTAAAATGCACGGCACTGCGGTAGAGGATCTTCTTCTCCGTAATGGCGAAGCGTGGGGCAGAAAAGGCAGCGGCGGCATTGGCCACCAGCAGCTGAGAAAAGATCAGCTGGGTGGTGGAGGTGCCGATGTCAATGCCCACGGACAGCAGCCGCTCCTCCATCACAGGCACCTCCTGAGAAGACCCATATAGTCCTGTTTGCCCGGTTTACGGGGATTGGAGGCGCTGCAGGGATCGGCAAGCGCCGCCTCTGCCACTTCCCCCAAGACAGCACGCAGCGCCTCAGGCGCAATACCGGCGGCGGTGAGGCTGTGGGGCAGCCCCAGCAGACGGCGCAGCCGTCCCAGGGCGTAGATCAGGCTTCGTCCGCTGCTGAGTCCCAGCTTCTTCGCCAGCACCCCGTAACGCTCCGGGCAAGTACCCAGATTGTACTCTATGACCCGGGGCAGCAGCACAGCGTTGAGCCGCCCGTGGGGCAGGTGGAATCGGCCGCCCAGGGCGTGACTCAGAGCATGACAGGCGCCCAGCCCCGCCCGGTCAAAGGCAATGCCGGCCATGGTTGCCGCCAGGTGGAGCTGCAGCCGTACAGCGGTATTTCCGTTGAAGGACTCCGGCAGCAGCTGCAGCAGCCTCTGCGCCGCAGAAACCGCCAGTGCCTCCGTAAAGCCGTTGGCCTTCTGCGCCACCGCCGCCTCCAGGGCATGACTCAGGGCATCCATGCCCCCGTCCGCCACCAATCCGGGCGGCAGCTTGGACAGAAAGCGTCCGTCCAAAATGGCAATCTGCGGCCGCAGCCGCTCCTCCACCAGCACCCGTTTGACCCCTTCGTGGGTCAGAATGGCAAAGGAAGTAACCTCACTGCCGGTGCCGGAGGTGGTGGGAATGGCAACAAAGCGGATATCCCGAAGCTCGCTGACCGCCAGCATTCCCTTGGCGCAGTCGATGGCCGAGCCGCCCCCCAGGGCGATCAGCAGCTGCGGCTGCAAGCTCTGCAGCAGCTGCGCCCCCTGCGCCGCCAGCGCCACCGTAGGCTCGCCGCTCACCCGGGAGAAGATCTCCGCCCTGAAGCCATACTGCGTCCGCAGCTCCTCCGCCTTTTTTTCAAAAAAGGGATCTGCCACCAGCAGCGCCTTCTGCCCCCGAAAGGCTTCAAGGGCATCGAGGGCATCGTCTCCGAAGCAGATCCGCGTGGAAAGGCTGAAGTCCAACATTTTCATATCGCCTCATTTCTCTGGTAGTATGACCCATGCAGACGGAAAAAATGTAAACAAAATAAAAAAATTTCCCTCTGCGGTTGACAGAAGGGGAAAAATATGAAAAAATGTAGGAAAGCAAAACAGGAGGTTTCCCCCATGGCCGAAATGATTACCCGACTCTGTCCCCACTGCGGCAAGGAGCTGCAGGTTCCCGAAGAGCTGCAGGAGTTCAGCTGCCTGTACTGCGGTCAGCGCATCATTCTGGAGGCAGAGGCCGCCGAGGAAGAGAAAATGAGCAGCGATGCGGCAGATGCGCAGCTGGAAGCGCTGCGTCCCCGTCTGCTGGGCACCGTGACCCACTACCCCAAGAACTGCGAAAAGCTGGCAAAAAAGCAATTCTTCGTCACCTTCGAAGCCTATGAGAACGACAACCGCGGCCTCATGAAGGAGGTCAATGCCTATATTCTGCAGCACCCCCTGGGACAGGAGACCGCCGCAGACCTGATCTGCAGCAAGATGGTAGAGGATCTGGAGCAGTACATGACCGGCGACCGCCGCTGGCGCTGGAAGGCGCAGCGTGGCAACGTGATTTTCGAGGTCAAGGTGGTACTGGCCATTTTCCTGACCCCCATGGTGCGGAAGATGAAGCTGGAGAGCGCCGAGCTCTTCCGTGAGACCCTCCACAAGCGCTGGATGGAGAAATTCCCCAAGGATGTCTGGTATCCCGGCGACTACGAGGTACTGGAACAGGGCTACAAGAAGCGCAAGCTCTGCTACATCACCACCGCCACCTGCCGCTACGAGGGCAAGCCGGACGACTGCGCCGAGCTCAGCGCCTTCCGCAGCTTCCGTGACGGCTGGCTGACGGAGCAGGGAGACACCGCCCTCATCGAGGAATACTACGACAAGGCCCCCGGTCTGGTGGCCTGTCTGGAGCTCTGCGACGAGGCAGAAGCAGGTTACCGCCACATTCGGGAGGACTACCTGATCCCCTGCTACGAAGCGCTGCAAGAGGGCGACAACGAAGCCTGCCGCGCCCGTTACATCCAAATGGTGCAGGCTCTGGAGCAAAAATACAGCCACTGAGGAGACAAAAACGGACTTCACGTTCACCGTGAAGTCCGTTTTGTGTTCTGTTGATCGTTTCAGACTTGCCCGAACATCAGGCGAAGATCTTCTTCAGCTGAGCGAAGCGGGGCAGGCCGTTTTCGTACTTCAGCTCGGTCTCGCCCTGGATCAGGGGAGCGCAGTAGCGGACGAAGTCCTCGGTGACATCATTGCCCTCGGCATTGATCCACTCTACGGGAACCTTCTGCTCGAAGTTGGCAACCTTGTCCAGGTCGAAGAGGACGTACTCGCAGTGGTAGCCATTGTCACGGCTGCACTTGAAGCCTACCATCTTGCCGGTCTCGCCTGCAATGGCGGCTTCCACGGCGGTCTTGCCGGAGTTGAAGGACTCACGGATATCGGTGGCGGAGGCGCAGTGAGCAGCGCAGCGCTGCAGCAGGCTCAGCTCGATGCCGCGAACCTTGGCGCCGGTGCGGGACTTGACAGCATCTGCCAGACGGGCAGCCAGACCGCCCAGCTGGGCATGGCCGAAGCCGTCGGTGCCGGAGGTCTTTGCCTCGGAGACGAAGGAGCCGTCGGCATAGTGGACACCCTCGGAGACAGCCACCAGGCAGCTGTTCTTCTCCTTGTAGATGCGCTCCACGTCGGCCAGGAACTTGTCCATATCAAAGTCCACCTCGGGCAGGTAGATCAGGTCGGGGCCGTCGCCCACGGTGCAGGCCAGCTTGGCGGCGGCGGTGAGCCAACCGGCATGGCGACCCATGCACTCCACGATGGTGATCATGCCCTTGTCGTAGACGTGGCAGTCACGGGAAACTTCCACGATGGAAGTGGCGATGTACTTGGCGGCAGAGGCGAAGCCGGGGCAGTGGTCGGTGCCGTAGAGGTCGTTGTCGATGGTCTTGGGCACGCCGAAGACGCGGCACTCGTAGCCAACCTTGGCCATGTAGCGGCTGATCTTGTTGCAGGTGTCCATAGAGTCGTTGCCGCCGTTGTAGAAGAAGTAACGGACATTGTACTTCTTAAAAATCTCTAAAATGCGCTTGTAGTCGGTGTCGTCCACCTCGGGATCGGCGATCTTATAGCGGCAGGAGCCCAGAGCAGAAGAGGGAGTGTGCAGCAGCAGCTCCAGCTCAGCGGGATCTTCCTTCTCCATGACCAGCAGCTGATCGTTCAGAACGCCCATGATGCCGTGATGCGCGCCATAGACATTGGTAATGCACTCAGCTTCCAGAGCGGTCTTGATAACGCCGTAAGCACTGGCATTGATGACGGCAGAGGGGCCGCCGGACTGGCCGATGATCGCAGCACCTACAAGAGCTTTGGTATTATTCATAATTATATCCTCCATTTTACTGCGCAGAGCGCAGGCTGTAACGGATGCAGTATACCATATCCAAGGCATATTTTCAAGAAGTCCTCCGTCTTTTTTTCGGAATTTTATTGCAATTTTAACGTTTCAATGGTATGATAAGAAAAATCGATTTTTTACAGCAAAGGAGCGAAACCAACCGTGAACTCTATTGAGATCTCCATACAGGATATTTTCTGGTCCCTGAAGAAATATATTGTCTGGATCATCGTTGCCTCCCTGGTAGGTGCGCTGGGCGCTTACTGCCTGACCCATTTCTTCTCCACCCCGGTGTACTCCACCAATGTGTCCTTCTGTGCCTTCGCCAAGAGCCACAGCGCCACCGGCGAGGCGGATAACAGTGAGCTGGTGGCCAACAACACCATTGCCAATACCTATGCTAACCTCCTGACCTCCGAGCCGGTTACCACCGCCGTCAGCGAGAGGCTGGGCGGCCTGGTGTCTCCCGGCACTGTGGCCGGCATGATCACCACCAACCGCCCCAACAACACCCAGATCATCAACGTCACCCTCAAGGGCTCCGACCCCCAGCTGATCATGGATGTGGGCAATGCCCTGCTGGAGGCTGCCCCCGGCGAGCTGGCCACGATTATGGGTGCCGGTGAGATGACCCCGGTGAACTCTGCCCGTTCCGCCACCAAGATTTCCCCCAACATCTCCACCAATGTGACCTACGGTCTGCTGCTGGGTCTGCTTTTGTCCTGCGCCATCGTCGTGATCTTTGCCATGCTGGACACCACCATCTGGAGAGAAGAGGATCTGGAGCGCGCCTTTGATGTCCCCGTTCTCGGTTCAGTTCCCAGCATGATCATTCCTGAGCAGCACAGCCGCCAGAAGAGCAGGAGGTAAGTCATGGGATTATTTAACAGAAACAAGAAAAAGCGTACCGACCGCCGCAATGCCGAGCGTCCCCGTCTGACTGCCAACAGCACCTTTGCCATCAAAGAGGCCTATAACGCCATCCGAACCAAGCTGATGTTCGTGGGTAAGGGGGAGAAATGCCCCGTTTTCGCCGTGACCAGCTCCCTGTCCGGCGATGGCAAGACCACCAACGCCGTTTCTCTGGCAGTTTCCATCGCCATGGCGGAGCAGAAGGTGCTGCTCATCGATGCCGATATGCGTAAGCCCTCCGTCCACCGCCACTTCGGCACCGAGGCCAAGAACGGCCTCAGCGAGGTGCTGGCAGACCTGACCAATGAGATCAATCTCCGTCCCACGGATTGCGCCAACCTGAGCATCCTCACCGCCGGTCAGATCCCTCCCAATCCTGCCGAGCTCCTGGGCTCCAAGCAGATGGACAGCCTCCTGGAGTATGTAAAGCAGTATTTTGACTACGTGATCCTCGATATGCCCCCCGTGAACATCGTCACCGACGCCACCATCGTCTCTGACAAGATCACCGGCTATATTTTCATCGCCCAGAGCGGCAAGAACCATGTCCGCGATCTGAAGGATGCCATCCAGAAGATCGAAGAGGTCAACGGCACCGTGGTGGGCATGGTACTCAACGACCCCTACAACCGTGCCGATGCACACTACAGCTACTCCTACCGCAAGTACTACCGCTATGACCGTTACCACTACTACGGCGAGGGCGGCGAAGGGAAGCACAAGTGAAGCTGAGAGAAGAAAAGTCTTTCCAGATCGATTTTCACTCCCATATTCTCCCTGCAGCGGATCACGGCAGCGACAGCCTGGAAACCTCTCTGCAGCAGGTGGCGCTGGCGGCGGAATTTGGCATCGATCTGATGATCGCCACCCCCCATTTCTACCCCCGTTACGACTCGGCGGCGGAATTTTTGCGCCGTCGGGCAGCCTGCGCCGAGGAGCTGTTTCAGGCGCTGAGCAAGGGGGAGCAAAAAGCGCCAAAAATCCTGCTGGGCAGCGAGGTACAGCTGTGCCGCAATCTGGACAAGCTGTCGGAGCTGGATCAGTTCTGCGTCCAGGGCACCAATGTGCTGCTGCTGGAGCTGCCGGGCAATTTCTCCATGCATCACCATGAGCAGACCGTGGAGTCCCTGATCTACGGCAGAAAGCTCCGTGTGGTGCTGGCCCATATTGACCGCTACGATACCAATACCATCGACCTGCTGCTGGATATGGGCTGCTATGCCCAGCTGAACGTGTCTTCCCTGTGCCATCTTCGCAGCAGACGGCGCTCTCTGCAGTGGGCATCGGGGGATTGCGTGGTGGCGCTGGGCAGCGACATCCACGGCACCGCCGTAGGCTACAAGGAGTTCGCCCAGGCGGAAAAGCGCCTGAAGGGCGACTACGACGCCATCATGGCCAGGACAAAGTCCCTCCTGGGTCTGTAAAACACAAGCATAAAGATCCCGCCCAAACCCTCGGCGGGATCTTGTTTTTCATGGGCGAATCGCTCAGGGAGCGAATAACTAACAACTAATAGCTACTCACAGAGGTGTGCCTTCGGCACAGGATTTGGAATATATATCCCGTCAAACAGAAATTTGCCGAACAGTTTTGTGCATTTGCGAACAACACCGTAGGGCGCGACTACCAGGCGCGCCGAGACCTGCCGCACTAACGTCAGAATGCGTAGGGGCAGGATACATCCTGCCCGTGGCATCACCGACAGGCAATGCGCCAACGGCTACTCCGTAACTTTACCATAATATAATTATGTAAACCGCATACATTCATTACTAAGTAACTTAACAGACAATCATTAGGGCAAAACCGCCCCACACACAGCAAGTCAAACAGAAATTTGCCGAACAGTTGGATGTACTGCCAATTACCACCGTAGGGCGGGGGCTTGCTCCCGCCGGCGGTGAAAAGTTATAAATTTGTACCGTTCTAAGGCGAATTCGTGCAATGTTGTGAGATATTTTCTGTGCTCCTGCGGAGCAGAGACGGCGGGAGCAAGCCCCCGCCCTACGATGTCGTACGGAACTGCAACAGTTCGATAAACATCTATTTGGCTTTATTTCAAATTCGTCGGCGGAGCCGACACCTCAGCTATTCGTTATTCGCCCTTAGTTATTAGTCTTTATTCATACATCATACAAACGGAGGTCTTACTTATGAAAACGAAACTGTCCAAATTCTGGCCGGCATTGGTGATCTTCTCCCTGGTGGGGCAGGTTGCCTGGGTGGTAGAGAATATGTATTTCAACGTATTCCTCTACAAAATGTTCAATGCCTCGGCCTCGGCCATCTCCCTCATGGTCACGGCCAGCGCCGTGGCTGCGGCGGTGACCACCATCTTCATCGGCGCCCTGTCCGATAAGATCGGCAAGCGCAAGCTCTTCATCTGCGGCGGCTACATCCTCTGGGGTGTCAGCATCTGCGCCTTCGCCCTGCTGCGCACAGACTACCTGGGCAAGCTCTTCCCGGCGGCGGTTTCCGCAGCCTCCGTGGGTGTGAGCCTGACCATAATTTTAGACTGCGTTATGACCTTCTTCGGCTCCACCGCCAACGATGCCGCCTTTAACGCCTGGCTCACCGAGGCAGCCCCCAAGGCAAAGCGCGGCGCCGCCGAGGGCATCAACGCCATGATGCCCCTCATGGCCATTTTGGTGGTCTTCGGCGGCTTCATGTCCCTGGACACCGGTCTGCAGTCCAGCTGGACGAAGATCTTCCTGATCATCGGCATCGCCGTGATGCTCATCGGCGTGCTGGGCTTCTTCCTCATCGAGGATCACAGCGTCCGCAGCGAGGAAAACCGCTCCTACTTCCGCAATATTTTCTACGGTTTCCGCCCCAGGGTCATGAAGCAGAACCCCACCCTCTACCTGGCGCTGGCAGCCTTTGCCCTCTTTAACATCTCCATCCAGATCTTCATGCCCTACCTGATCCTCTACTACGACGTCAGCCTGGGTCTGGAGAATTACGTGCTGGTCATGGGGCCTGCGGTGATCCTGGCCTCTGTCTTCACCGCCCTCTACGGCCGGGTCTATGACCGCCGTGGCTTTAAAACCGCCGCCATCCCCTCCATGGTGCTCCTGATGGGCGGCTATGTGCTGCTGTTCTGCTTCCGCCATATCGTGCCTGTTTTCGGCGGCTCTCTCCTGATGATGTGCGGCTACTTAAGCGGCATGGCGATCTTTGGCGCGGTGATCCGTGACCGCATCCCGGAGAACAAGGCCGGCATGTTCCAGGGTCTGCGCATTGTGGCCCAGGTGCTGATCCCCGGCATCATCGGCCCCAACATCGCCGCCCGGGTGCTGAAGAATGCGGAGCAGGTGGCAAATGACGACGGCACCTTCTCCTTCATCCCCAACGAAAATGTATTCCTGGCCGCCCTCATCGCCGCCGTGGTGGTGTGGCCGGTGCTGGTGCTGGTGTTCCGCCGCCTGAAAAAGGAGCAGAACCATGGAATTTAACCGGCTTTACACCCCCTGGGGAGAGAAGTTCGCCCCCAAAACGGTCTACCCCCGTCCCCAGCTCCGTCGAGCGCACTGGCTGTCCTTAGACGGAACATGGGATTTTACCGTGTCGAATTCCGTGGAATTTCCTGCCAGCTATGACCGCAGCATCCGTGTGCCCTACGCCCCCGAGAGCCTGCTCTCCGGTATCGGCCAGCACTTCGGGGAGGATCAGAAGCTCTATTACCGCCGCAGTTTCCGCCTGCCGGAGGATTTCCCCGGGGGCGGTCGTGTGCTGCTGCACTTCGGGGCGGTGGATCAGACCGCCGAGGTGCGCATCAACGGCAAGCCCGTGGGCAGCCACGACGGCGGCTATCTGGCCTTCAGCCTGGAGATCACTCAGGCGCTGCAGGAGGGCGAGAACCTGCTGGAGCTCCGTGTCACCGACGACCTGCGCCAAAAGCACCAGCCCTACGGCAAGCAGCGCTTGGATCGGGGCGGTATGTGGTACACCCCCGTTTCCGGCATCTGGCAGACCGTGTGGCTGGAGTGGGTGCCGCAGATCTACATCCCCAAGCTGAAGATCCAAACCAGGGGAAACCGTGTCTCGATCGACAGCGGCGACCCCGCTTTACAGGGAAGCCTCACCCTTGACGGCCGCCAAATCCCCCTGAAGGACGGCAAGGCAGAATTCGCCGTGGAAGATCCTCGTTTCTGGTCTCCCGAAGACCCTTATCTCTATGATTTTACCCTGGAGGTGGGGGAGGATCGGGTCAGCTCCTACTTTGCCCTCCGAGATCTAAGCATCGAGACCGTGGATGGCCTGCCCCGTCTGTGCCTCAACGGCAAGCCCTATTTCTTCCACGGCCTGCTGGATCAGGGCTACTGGTCCGACGGCCTCTACACCCCCGCCGATCCCGCCTGTTTTGAGGACGACATTCTGAAAATGAAAGCCCTGGGCTTCAACACCCTCCGCAAGCATATCAAAATCGAGCCGGAGCAGTTCTACTACGACTGCGACCGCCTGGGCATGATCGTCTTCCAGGACATGATCAACAACGGCAAATACTCCTTCTTCAAGGACACGGCCCTGCCCACCGTGGGCATCCAGAAATGCTCTGACCGCCGCCGCCACAGAGATCCCCTCCTCCGTGAGACCTTCCTGAAAACCATGACCGCCACGGTGGAGCAGCTCTTCAGCCACCCCTGCATCTGCTACTGGACGATTTTCAACGAGGGCTGGGGACAGTTCTGCGCCCAGGATGCCTACGAAAGCCTGAAAAAGCTGGACAGCAGCCGCTTCATCGACAGCACCTCCGGTTGGTTCCGCTGCGCCGACAGCGACGTGGAGAGCCTGCACATCTACTTCAAGCCCCTGAAATTCAAGCAGAGTGACAAGCCTCTGGTGCTCTCGGAGTTCGGCGGCTTTGCCTATGCTCCCAAAGCCCACTCCTTCAACCCCCACAAGGTCTACGGCTATGCCAAGTACGAGACCGAAGCGGACTACGCCGCCGCCGTGGCAGAGCTCTACGGCAAGCTGCAGCCCTGGGTCAAAAAGGGACTCTGTGCCGCCATCTACACCCAGGTCTCCGACGTGGAGGACGAGACCAACGGCATTCTGACCTACGACCGCAAGATCTGCAAGCTGACGCCCGAGACCATGCTGCCCATCGCAGAAAGTCTGAAGCTGTAAAACACATTCTATGTACAGGGCAGACGCTTTTGCGTCTGCCCTATTCCGTACGGTTCGCGCCGTCCATATCCCCAATATGCGGCGCCCTTGACACAAAATATGGAGCTTGCGTTTTCTGATTTGGCCGTTCAGAGCGATCTGTACACCATCGCCGCAGGCTTCTTTTTTGTGTCCGAGCCTAAGTTACCCCAAAATTCCGAAACTATACAAAAAATTCGCCTCTGCGGAAAAATCCGCAGAGGCGCTGTATTTTATCCATGATAGAGCTTGCGATTCTGGTACACCGGCTCGCAGGTCAGGTTGATGCCCAGCTTGTGGAACATGGTCTCGTCCACCCGGGCGGGGATCACCGTAGCATGGGCCTCGCAGCCCTTCAGCTTGTCCAGCTGATCCACGGCCAGAGCGGCCTTTTCGTCGGTGGCGGCGCAGATGGTCAGGGCGATGAGGGTCTCATCGGTGTGCAGACGGGGATTGCGGTTGTGCATATGATCCACCTTCAGGTGCTGGATGGGCTCAATCACCGCACGGCTGATGAGCTGTACCTCCTTGTCAATACCGGCCAGAGCCTTCAGGGCATTGAGCAGGCAGGCAGAAGAACTGCCCAGCAGATCCGAGGTGCCGCCGGTGATGATACGGCCATCCGGCAGCTCCAGCGCCACCGCAGGCTCCTCGTCATAGGCGGCACGCTCCAGTGCGGCGGCGATGACGGGACGGGAGGCCAGGTGAATATCACTGCGGCGCATGAGCATGCCCAGCTTCTCGGCTTCCTTGCCGTCGCTGAGACCCTGACGGGCGGCACAGCGGGCGGCATAATAGCGGCGGATGATCTCCTGATGGGCGGCACGGCGGCAGATGTCGTCGTCCTTGATGCAGGAGCCAATGAGGTTGACGCCCATATCCGTGGGAGAGTGGTAGGGGCTCTCCCCCCAGATGCTCCGCAAAGTCTCGTTGAGCACGGGGAAAATCTCCACGTCACGGTTATAGTTTACCGCCATGACCCCATAGGTCTCCAGATGGAAGGGGTCGATCATGTTCACGTCGCTGAGGTCGGCGGTGGCGGCCTCGTAAGCAAGGTTCACGGGATGACGCAACGGCAGATCCCAAATGGGGAATGTCTCGAACTTGGCATAGCCCGCACGGACACCGTGCTTATGCTCGTGCCAGATCTGGCTCAGGCAGGTAGCCATCTTGCCGCTGCCGGGGCCGGGAGCGGTAACCACCACCAGGGAGCGCTCCGTGGGGATGAAATCATTCTTGCCGAAACCCTCGTCTGAGAGGATCAGCTCCGTGTCCGAGGGGTAGCCGGGGATCTCGTAGTGGTGATAGACCCGAAGACCCAACCGCTCCAGCTTCTGACTGAAGGCGTTGGCGGCCTTCTGCCCCTGGAACCGGGTGATGACCACGCTGGGTACATACAGGCCGCAGTCACGGAAGGCGTCGATGAGCCGCAGAGTGTCCAGATCGTAAGTAATGTCCAGGTCACCACGGCGCTTGTTGCGCTCGATGTCGTCGGCGGAGATGACCAGAATGATCTCGGCCTCCTCCTTCATCTGCATGAGCATGCGGATCTTGGAGTCGGGACGGAAGCCGGGCAGCACACGGCTGGCATGGTAATCGTCAAAAAGCTTGCCGCCGAACTCCAGATACAGCTTGCCGCCGAAGCGGTCGATGCGCTTGCGGATGTTCTCCGACTGGGCAAGGACATATTTATCGTAATCAAAGCCAATTTGTTGCATAGTTTGCTCCTCCTTGTTTCCTCCGCTATTATATACCAGATCGGTAAAAATTGTAAGAGGGTAAAACAGTTTTTTCAAGATTTCCTAAAAAGCCCCCGCAGAGCCCCTGCGCTATCAACAGAAATTTGTCAGTCTGTTTAGAAACTAACAACGAACAGCTAAGGACTAAAAACCAAGGTGCGCCTCCGGCAAAAATAGAGCAAAAATGCAAAAAACCTTTGACGACGACAGGGATCATTTGATATAATAATTCTGTATTTTTTGGAAAGTTGGAACCGCCTGTGAGCCGTAAACACAAGATTTTTTGGAAGATTATTCGCCCCTGCGTTGCCTGGCCCCTTGCCAAGCTGAAGTTTGGCTATACCTACGACGTCCCCAAGAACCTGCCGGAGAATTATCTGGTGCTGTCCAACCACGTGACGGACTTCGACCCCATTCTGGTGGGTCTCAGTTTCCCCCGCCAGATGTTTTTCGTGGGCAGTGAGCACATTTCCCGCTGGAAATTCTTCTACAAGCTGATCCGCTTCATCTTTGCCCCCATTATGCGCTACAAGGGCTCCGTTGCCTCCCGGACCGTGCTGGAGGTGCTGCGTAAGACCCGCAGCGGTGAAAATGTCTGCATTTTTGCCGAGGGTACCCGCAGCTGGGACGGCCTGACCAATCCCATTCTGCCCTCCACGGGCAAGATGGCCAAGAAGGCAGGCTGCGCTCTGGTGACCTACAAGCTCACCGGCGGCTATTTTGTCAGCCCCAACTGGGCCGAGGGCGGCACCCGCCGCGGTCCCTTCCACGGCGGCGTGGTGAATATCTATACCAAGGAGCAGCTGGCCAATATGAGCGCCCAGGAGGTCAACGAGGCCATTTGCCGTGACCTCTACGAGGATGCCTACGCCCGTCAGAAGGCGGACCCCAAGCCCTACAAGGGCAAGCAATTAGCGGTCAAAATGGAGAATTTGCTGTATTTCTGCCCCCTCTGCGGCAAGCTGGAGACGCTGTCCTCCCAAAAGGACACGGTTCGTTGCAGCGCCTGCGGCGGCAGCTTCCGCTATGATGAATTTGGTATGCTCCACGGCCTGGACTACGACACCTTAACCGAGGCCGCCCGTTGGCAGCGGCAGAAAATGGCAGAGCGTGTGGCGCAGAACGTCCCCATCACCGCCCCTGATGTCACCGTCCGCACGGTGGAGAACCACGTGGAAACAGAGCTGCCCGGCGGCGAAGTGACCATGGATCGGGAGGCCATCGCCTGGGGCGAGACCCGAATTGACCTGGAAAGCATCTCCGAAATGGCCATGCACGGCCGCCATGCCCTGGTCTTTACCGTGGGCAAGGTCTACTACGAGCTGCTGATCCCCGCCGGGAGCAACACCCTGAAATTCCTGCATTTCTATGAGGAATGCAAAAAAATTCCTGCAGAAAAGAGCGTGATTTAATGGGAATCAGTGATTTTTCCGCCTCCAACACCGGTCTGTGGAACCCTATTATCCAGATCGGTATCATCGCCGCCCTGCTGCTTCTTGCCAATGTGCTGAAGCGCAAGATCAAATTCGTCCGTAACAGCCTGATGCCCACGGCGGTTCTGGCAGGCTTTGTCCTGCTGATCCTCCGCAGCACCGGCATTTTGAAAATCGATGCCGCCTTTATGGAGAAGCTCACCTACCACGCCCTGGCCTTTGGCTTCATCGCCCTGAGTCTGCGCATCCCAGAGAAAAAGAGCGAATCCGGCGCTGTAGTGGGCAGCCAGTCCGGCGCACTGATCGTCTGTACTTATCTGGTGCAGGCACTGGTGGGTCTGGTGATCTCCATCGGCGTGGCCTACACCATCAAGCCCGACTTTTTCCAGGCCAGCGGCATCCTGCTGCCCATGGCCTACGGCCAGGGCCCCGGCCAGGCCAACAACGTAGGCACCCAGTACGAAGCCCTGGGCATGGCAGGCGGTCAGAGCTACGGCCTGTCCCTGGCGGCTTCCGGCTATCTGGTGGCCTGCATCATCGGCGTCATCGCCATGACCATCCTCAGCAAAAAGGGCAAGCTTCGCCGCTATAAGGACAAGGAGGAGGTCAGCGGCTCCGTCACCGTGGACTTCTTCCAGGCTCACGACGAGGCTCCTATCTCCGACTCCATCGACCGCCTGAGTATCCAGGTGGGTCTGGTGGCAATTCTCTATTTCATCACCTATCTGCTGATCTGGGGCATTGTGGCGCTGCTGGAGGCCGTTGCCCCCGGCCTTGCCAAGACCGTCAGCAGCCTGCTGTGGGGCTTTAACTTCATCGTGGGCTCTGTGGTGGCCATGGCCTGCCGCAGCCTGTTCAAGTTCTTCCGCAAGCGGAAGTGGATGACCCACCAGTATCAGAACGACTACCTGCTCAGCCGCATCTCCGGCCTTGCCTTCGACCTGATGATCGTGGCAGGCATTGCCAGCATCAACATCGAGGAGCTCAGCGGCAACTGGATCCCCTTCCTCCTGATGAGCGTTCTGGGTGCCATTGCCACCTATGTTTTCCTGTGGCAGGTCTGCAAAAAGCTCTATCCCGGCTACGTTTACGAGGGCTTCTTCTCCATGTTCGGCATGCTGACGGGTACGCTGTCCTCCGGCGTGCTGCTGCTGCGTGAGATCGACCCGGAGCTGAAGACCCCCGCCTCCAACAACCTGATCACCGGCAGCTCCTTCGGCATCGTCTTCGGTGCGCCCATGCTGCTTCTGGTCAGCTTTGCCGCCTCGGAGACCATTCCCCATGCGCCGCTGCTGACCATCGCCATTGCCGCCGTCTATCTGGCAGCGCTGATGCTGTTCATGTTCAAGATCGGCAAGAAAAAGAAGACAAAATAAACACAAAGCAGGCTGCTTCACGGCAGCCTGCTATTTTTCCCCTCAAAAGCCAAAGGCTCCCCTCTCTGCAGAATCCCCAACACCAGGGTCAAACCGATGGGCACCTCTAAAAACGCTCTTCCGGCGTATGGCCCAATCTTTTGCCCCAACTTTTGCTTATAAAAATCTTGAAATACATCCAAACCGATGTTAATCGAACTGTCGGTAGCACCATCAATCAACGACCTCCCACTTTCAAGGGAAGTGAGACCCCAAATCTCCGATTTGGCTGGTCGAACTTGTGCCTTGTGCTGGGACACAGGGGGTTGCTGCTGGCGCTATCGTCAAATAGATGCTTGTCGACCTGTCGTCTGCTGTATCAAGTCTGTCATTGCGAACCAGTGCGCACACTGGTGTGGCAATCCGTTCTCCTTTG
>JAZNVK010000168.1:0-7364 GCA_045592805.1 Faecousia sp. | reverse complement strand
CTTTTATAGGTGCAACGCAGTTTTTCGGGTGAGCAAACAGACCGGTAAACATCTATTTGACTTTATTTCAAATCCCATCGGCGCAGCCGACCACCATCATTCACTATTCACCATTCATCACGATTCATCGTTTGCCATTATTCCTTCATCATTATTCATCCGATCCGTTCCCTGCTGTTTTCCTCAAAAAACCACCTCTGTCTTGGTGACACAGGCCGCTCTTGGGTTTTCTTTATTCTGCTAAGGCTCTGTAGAGGAAGGTGACGTTCTGGCCTCTGGTGCAGCTGTCTTCGGGGGAGAATTTGCCGTTACCGGTGCCGTTGGTGATGCCGTTCTCCACTGCCCACAAAATGGGCTCGTAATAGTAGACGGTTTCTGGCACATCGGTAAAGGGATTCTCGCTGCCCTGGGGCGCAGGCTTACCGCAGGCTCTCCACAGGAAGGTGGCGACCTGACCACGGGTGCAGGTAGCCTCGGGAGAGAAGGTAGTGGCGGTGGTGCCGGTGGTGATGCCCTGCTCTACCGCCCAGAGGATGGCCTTATAGTAGTAGACCGTCTCGGGGACATCGGTGAAGGGGTTCTCCGTGGAAGTGGGCTCGGGAGAGCCGAAGGCACGCCACAGGAAGGTGACGATCTGGCCACGGGTACAGGGATTCTCCGGGGAGAAGGTGGTCGGAGTCGTGCCGTTGGTGATGCCCTGCTTTACCGCCCAGAGGATGGGGGTGAAGTAGTAGTCCCCTTCCTTCACGTCGGTGAAGGGGTTCTCCGGCAGGGCATTGGGGTCTTCCTCGCCGCAGCGGGTGCAGCTGCCGTCTGCAAAGTTATGACCCAGAGGTGCGATGGCTTCGCCCTCTGCCAGCTTTTCGCCGCAGACGGTGCAATGGGTATCGCCGGTGTAACCGGCCTCGGTGCAGGTGGGTTCCTTGGCATTGCGCAGCTGGGTTTCGCCGTGGCCGGTGGCAGCGATGGCTTCGCCGGTGGCCAGCTTCTCGCCGCAATCGATGCAGTAGCTGTCGCCGGTGTAGCCGGGCTCGGTGCAGGTGGCTGCTACGGTGCCACGGATTTCCGTGTTCTCATGGCCGCAGGTTTCCGCATCCTGATACACACGCTTGGTATAGGTGATGGTCTCCAGCACATCGCACTGGCCGGGGATTTCCGCATCCACCATCACATAGATCCAGTCGCCTGCTTTCACTTCCACTTCGAAGCAGGTGGTATTGTAGCGGCCGTAGTCCAGCAGGAGGGCGGTCTTTTCTCCCACGGCTTCGGCATTGTGGAAGGCCTTGAGCCACATGGTGCCGGCATCGCCGCCCTCGGACACGTCTGCCACACCACGGCGGTGCTTCAGGGTCACACGGATGGTGCCGGTATAGGGCACCCGGTATGCCTTGACGGGGTTGTAGTTTGCGCCGGCATGGATCACGTCCTGACCGATGAAGGTGTACTCGTCCACAGCAAGGCTGTAGCGATCCTTCAGCCAGGAGGCGGGGGCATCCTCGGCGGAGATGAAGGGCAGCTGGGCATAGTCGCCGCCGCTCTTGCTCTGATAGAGGTAGTAGAAGCCGTCAGCGCCCTGTGTTCCCCAGGTAGCGGGGTCGAAGCGCTCCAGGAAGCGGTTGTCGGAATAGGAAACAGCGTCCAGGCCGAAGGCAGAACCGATCATCATGGCTGCCTCGTTGGCACCGGCGAAGGTCAGGGTCTTGCCGTTATACCAGGAGGAGGTGTCTGCCAGAGTGCCGACAGCGCCCATGTACATATTTAGGTCGATGAAGGCGCAGCCCGTCTGTTCGGAGGCTGCCAGGGTGGCCTGCTCCAGGGCGTTGGTCTCACGGCTGCCGCTGCCGGAAACGGGAGGCGGAGAGATGAGAACCACGGTCTTGCCGTCGGCTTCCATCTTCTCGATCACAGCCACAATGTCCTCTGCCGTTGCACCGGCCCAGAGGCTTTCGTCATTGAGACCAAAGGCTTCGGGCATCAGCAGAATGATCTTGCCCTCGGCATAGGCGGTATAATCCAGGGTCTTGGCATCGGCAGCGGAGATGTAGAGGGTCTCATTGCGACCCAGCTGGTGGTTGTTGTTCAGGTACTGGTGGATGGAACGGGTGGTGACCATGCTGTCTCCGGCACCCACGGCATTGAGGCCGCCCACCAGAACAAAGCCATTGGACAGATCCATCTGCGCCAGAAGCTCCTTGCCGAAAATGTAGGCAGAGGGCTTCATGTCGGTGAAGACCATGGCGGTATCCACTTCCTGTGCGCTGAGGTTCAGGACGGACTGGTTCATAATGGCGCTGTCTCGGGCAAGTCCCAGGTCAGCGATGAGGGTCTGGGCGTGTACCAGGAAACCGGCACGGTTGGGGTGGATGGTATCGGGGCAGAAGAAGTAGGCATCGGAGAAGGCCTGATCCTGGGCATAACGGGTGAAATAGTCCACCAGAAGCAGCTTTTTCTCGTAGGCCAGGGTGCGGATGGCGTCGGGATAGCGGAGGGCAAAGGCCTCGGTCTGCTGGGTATTGCCCCAGTTGCCGCTAAAGCCATTAGCGGCGGCGACCACGGGGATGGCGCCTCCCTCGATGATCTTATCGTAGAGATTGCCCATAGAAGCCACGAAACTATCGGCGGCATAGTCCGTCAGGAAGCTGTCGTTGGTGCCAACCTTTACATAGACCACGTCGGGGGCATAGGCGGCAATGTCACGCTCGTAGTTGATGTTGCTGATCTTCCAGCCGCTGACGGCGGTGTTGACCACACGGTCGTTGACTCTGCCCAGGACGGTTTTCAGGTAGCTGTCGAAAATTTCCACATAGCTGCGGTAGCCACGGCCCACGTCGCCGTCATTGGCGGTGATGGAGTCGCCCACGAAGAGCCAGGTCATGGGCTCGTCGGACTGAAGCTTTTCCTGCAGCTGTGCATAGTAATCGGTGGTCTTGTTCCACTCTGCGGCGCTGCCCTCTACCATGGGCTTCTCCTCCTCAATGGGATCGTCGGGCTCGGCAACCTCGCCGTTGACGCTGAGATATTTGGCTCGCTGGTTGCGGAACCAGCCGTCACGGTTGCTGGGATTGGTGGAGGAGCAGACCAGGTAGACCGTCTCCCCTGCTGCCACATTGCAGGTAAAGCTCACGGGAGTAAAGGCGCCGGGCAGGCTGCCGGTGGTGACGAAGGTATAGCGATCCTTGCCCTCGATCTGCACCAATTCATCCTCTACATAGGCGCTGACACCCATGGAGTCCAGGCCGTGGATCTCGAAATAGATCTCCAGCTCGCCGCCCACGGGAGCCTTGAAGGCATAGACGGGCTTGCTGCCCAACTCGCCGGTGAAGTAGTGGTTCTGCTCAATGAAGAGCATCTCGCCCATGGTATAGGGGTCGAAGGCGTAGCGGTTGCGCTGCCAGTCGATGGTTGCAGTGGAATCGTAGAAATCCAGCAGGCCGTAGAGGCCGGTGTTGCCGTTCTGGTACATGTAGTACCAGCCGTTGTTGTTCTGGATGCCCCAGAGAGCGGCATCGGGGGCGTAGTTGACGGCGGTATAATCCACCTCGTCATTGGTGGAGAGATAGGTGACCCGATAATTGCGCAGCCAGCCCTCACGGTCAGCGCCGGTGGTGCCGACGACGATATAGATCATCTCATTTTTCTTCACATTCAGGGTCAGCTCTGTGGCGGTGAAGCCGCCCTCCAAAGTGCCTGCGGTGGTGAAGGGGGTCTTGTCCTGCTTCAGATCCTCGTCCAGGAAGATCTGGTAGTAAAGGCAATCCACGCCGTGGGTCTCGAAGTAGAGGGTGACTTCGCCGCCCACCGGTGCTTTAAAGGCATAGACCGGCAGAGTGCCCAGTTCGCCCGTAAAGAAGGTGGTCTGGTTGATGAAGAACATCTCGTACTGGGTGTAGGGATCGGAGGCGAAGGCGTTGCGCTGCCAATCGATGGTGGAGGAGGAATCGTAGTAATTCATCTGATTGTAGAAGCCGTTGCCGTCCTTGGACATGTAGTACCAGCCGTTGTTGCCCTGGGTACCCCAGGCATCCATATCAGGGGTAAAGGTAACGCCGGTGAGATCCTCCTCAATGGAGAGGTACTTGACAGAGTACTCATTGATCCAAGCCTGACGCTGGGTGTTGATGTCTGTGGAATAGAACTCCACATAGATCATCTCGCCCTCGGTGACCTGAAGGGTCAGCTCAGTCTTGGTCATGCCGCCGGGGAGGGTTCCGCCGGTGGTGAGGGTCAGGCTGTCTTCGCCGCCGATTTTTTGCAGTTCATCTTCTACATAGACCTGCATATGCATCTCGGAGGTGGAATGGGTCTGCATGGTCAACACGATCTCGCCGGAGGCGGGGGCTTTGAAGCCGTAGGCAGGACGGCTGCCCAGCTCGCCTACAAAGAGGGTGTTCTGGGTGATGAAGAACATCTCAAACTGGGTGTTGGGGTCAGAGGCAAAGGCATTGACCTGCCAGGGGATATCGGAGCTGGCGTAGAAGTTCATCTCCTTGTACAGGCCGTTGGTATCCCGGTAGAGGTAGTACCAGCCGTTGTTATTCTGGCTGCCCCAGGAAGCGGGATCGGGGACGTAGCTGTCCCCCGGCTCCACCGCCGCCGTTCTCATGGCAGGCAGCAGGGACAGAAGCAGCACAAGACACATAAGGCCGCTGAGCAGCCGACGAATGCCGTTCTTTTTCATAGAATTGCACCTTCCTTTTCTTTTAGTGACTACGTATTTATCATAATATGATTTTTGAGTCATATCAATATATTTTTCTGACAAATTATTGCCTCAATTTTTATAATAAATCCACAAATCCAATGGAATAATTTATGAATTACGTCTACATTCATGAATTCATTTGGCAATGTTTACGTAGTCACACATTTCGGTACAGCTTCGGGACTGCCAAAGAAGGTCGGCGCTGCGCAATTCATGCCGCACAAGCTTCAAATCCTGAGGCGAATGTCCCAATTCATGCCGAAGGCAAAAAAAGGAACTGCCTTGTTCAGACAGTTCCTTTTACTTGATATTGATTACACCAGCTCGATGATGGCCATCTCGGCTGCGTCGCCACGGCGGGCGCCGATGCGGACGACTCTGGTGTAGCCGCCGTTACGGTCGGCATACTTGGGAGCCACTTCCTTGAACAGCTTATGGGCAACATCTTCCTTCGTGATGTAGGACAGAGCTCTGCGGTAGGCAGCCAGATCGCCCTTCTTGCCCAGGGTGATCATCTTCTCCACAACAGGCTGAACTTCCTTTGCACGGCAGAAGGTCGTCTCGAGCTTGCCGTTCTCAAGCAGATCGGTGGTCAGCTGACGGAGCATAGCCTTACGCTGATCGCTGGTCTTGCCGAGCTTACGGGTTCCAAACATTCGTATTTCCTCCTTCTTAAAAGGTAAAACAGATTATCGTTTCAATTAGTTGTTTCCGGACTCTTCCGTGGCGAGGGACAGGCCCATCATCGCCAGCTTGTTCTGCACTTCGTCCAGGGACTTCTTACCCATGTTACGAACCTTCATCATTTCCTCGGGTGTTCTGGTGATCAGATCACGGACGGTGTTGATGTTGGCACGCTTCAGACAGTTGAAGCTACGGACACTGAGATCCAGCTCTTCAATGGTCAGCTTCAGAGCGGGAGGATCCACATCCTGATTCTTCTCACGGACGATGGGCTGACTGCCAACGGTCTCAGAGAGATCGGTGAACAGGGTCAGGTACTCGGTGAGGATCTTGGCGGCGATGGAAACTGCGTCCTTTGCCGTGGTGGTGGAGTCGGTCCAAACCTCAAGGGTCAGCTTGTCGAAGTCGGTCATGTTGCCTACACGGGTGTTCTCCACCGTGTAGTTGACCTTGTAGACGGGGGAATACAGAGAGTCAACGGGAATGACACCGATGGGAGTCTGGGGCGTCTTGTTGCGGTCGGCGGGCACATAGCCACGACCACGGCTCATGGTGATCTCCATATTGAGGGTTGCATCAGGACCCAGCGTGCAGATGTGCAGATCCTTATTGAGGATCTCCACCTCGTCGTCGGTCTTGATGTCACCGGCAGTGATCTCGCACTCACCGGCTGCATCAATATAGACGGTCTTCACGCCATCACAGTGCATTCTGGAGATGATGCGCTTCACGTTCAGAACGATCTCGGTCACATCTTCCTTCACACCGGGGATGGTGGAGAACTCATGCTGGACACCGGCGATCTTGATGGAGGTCGCTGCGGTGCCGGGCAGAGAGGAGAGAAGAATTCTTCTCAGAGAGTTACCAAGGGTGGTGCCGTAGCCTCTCTCCAGAGGCTCAACAACAAATACGCCATGGGACGGATCTTCGGGAGAGTCAATACACTCAATACGCGGCTTGTCAATTTCTACCATTACTAAATACCCTCCTTATTAATTTGCAAAACAGGTGTTTTGCTTCGTAAAACAGCTTACCAATAAACGAGGGTGAAGCTTTACTTGGAGTACAACTCGACGATGAGGTGCTCTGCGATCTCGAAGTCGATGTCTTCCTTGGTGGGCATGGCGAGAACCTTGCCGGTCAGGGTGTTCTTGTCACGGTCAAGCCACTTGGGAGCAGCGATGAATGCATCGTCTTCCTTCAGCTTCTTAAAACGATTGTTGGAGCAGCTCTTCTCGCAGACAGCGATGACGTCGCCATTCTTTACGATATAGGACGGAATGTTGACACGCTTGCCGTTGACGGTGTAGTGGCCATGGTTGACCAGCTGACGAGCCTCACGACGGGTGGCGGCGAAGCCAAGGCGATAGACAACATTGTCCAGGCGGCGCTCGATCAGGCTCAGCAGAACCTCACCGGTATTGCCTTCTGCACGGGCGGCCTTTTCATAGTACATACGGAACTGCTTTTCCAGGATGCCGTATACGAACTTGACCTTCTGCTTCTCGGTCAGCTGCATTGCATACTCGGACTTCTTGGCTCTTCTCTGGCCACCGGGGTTCTTGTTGGAAGTCTTGGAATAACCCATAGCGGCAGGGGAAACGCCCAGAGTGCGGCAACGCTTCAGGATGGGCTGAGTATTCTTTGCCATACTTTTAATTTCCTCCTTTATGAATTAGACACGGCGTCTCTTGGGGGGACGGCAGCCATTGTGAGGAATGGGGGTGACGTCCTTGATGGAGACGACTTCCAGACCTGCGGACTGCAGGGCACGGATGGCAGCTTCACGGCCTTGGCCGGGACCCTTGACATAGACTTCTACGGTCTTCAGGCCGCAGTTGTCGATGGCTGCCTTAGCGGCAGTCTCTGCGCACATCTGTGCAGCATACGGGGTGGATTTACGGGAACCACGGAAGCCGAGGCCGCCGGAGGATGCCCAAGAAAGAGCATTACCCTGAAGGTCGGTTACAGTGATCAT
>JAZNVK010000167.1:0-4138 GCA_045592805.1 Faecousia sp. | reverse complement strand
TACACCCTCCTCATTGACACCCTGAACTACGGCGCAGCCGCTCAGATGGCCTTTGACCGCAGAGCCAACGAGCCGGTCAATGCCGGTATGGAGGCATACCAGCAGTATGCCACCACCGAGCTTTCCGCGGAACTGACCGACGTGAGAACCTATGTGGATAACGACCGCAGCATCACCGCCGTCACTGCCATGGGCTTCTCTGTCAACTTTGCGGACAAGACGGAGCTCAATGCCAAGCTGACCATTGCTGAGGGCTACAGCAAGGAGGATATTACTTCCGTTAAGGTTCTGAGCGAGAGCGGCGAAGAGGTCGCCATCCTGACCGAATTCACAGAGCTGGATGACGGCAGACTCCAGGTCACCTATACGGGCATCAAGTCTGTCAATATGCGTGATATGTACTACTTCGTGGCCTATGTGGGCGAGGAAGTCGCCTCTCAGAACGTGGGCTACAGCGTAGAAGCCTACGTCAGGAGCAATATCAACTCCACCGATACCGCCCTGGCCGCCCTGGCAAGAGCCTGCATCTACTACGGCGACAGCGCCAAGGCCTGCTTCGGCTGATTGTATTCCAAGAAACCTGCACGGAACAGAAGCTTGTTCCGTGCAGGTTATCATAGATAGAGGAAAGGAGACAAATATGAGAAGTCTAAAACGCTTTCTCTCTGCAATTTTGATTTTTGCGCTGGTACTCAGTCTGCTTCCGTCTCTTGCTGTTCCGCAGGTGAAAGCCGCCACAGGCTATGACCTGGGCTATACCGGCGGCATGGCAGGTACCGGCACCATTCTCGCCCACGGTGTGGATATTTCCGAGCACCAGGGCTCCGGCTTCAATTTCCAGAATCTGGTAGACAACGGCTACACCTATGTCATCCTGCGTTGCGGCTTTTACAAGCGCATGGACTACTGCTTTGAGGAATACTATGCGGCAGCAAAGGCCGTGGGTCTGAATGTGGGTACCTATTTTTATTCCTACGCTTCCACGGCGGAGGAAGCTGCTGCAGAGGCCGACCTCTGCCTGAGCTACATTGCGGGCAAGACCTTTGAATATCCCGTGTACTTCGACTTTGAGGACAGCACCGCCGGTGGCGTAGGCGGCAGCGGAGCCTATGATATCTGCATGGCCTTTATGGATAAGATCGCTGCGGCAGGCTATCTGACCGGCCTTTACAGCTACGCTGCCTGGATCGACCCCAATTATTATGCCTGGGTTCCTGTGGACAGCATTTGCAGCCGCTATGAGTGCTGGATCGCCAACTATTATGACGGAACCTATACCTCCAATCCCAGAGGTGGCAACTACAGCACCACCTACGGTATGTGGCAGTATACTGACTCCAATTACATCGGCGGCGTAGGCCCTCTGGATACCAACGTCTGCTATAAGGACTATCCCACCATTGTTAAAACCTACGGTTTCAACGGCTACAGCTCCGGCAAAAGTCCTGTAGGCTATGTTGACGGTGTTACTGTCGAGGGACCCGGCAAGCTCAGAGTCCGTGGCTGGACATTAGACGAGGATGAACTGACCACGCCTCTGGAGGTGCATGTCTATGTAGGCGGCGGCCCCGGCGACGGAAATGCGGAGGGTCATATTCTCATGGCAAATCAGCTCCGTGAGGATATCGCAATAGCATATCCCGGCGCAGGCAGCTACCACGGCTTCGATGTAATAATCAATACAGGCAAGAGCGGCGATCAGGTGGTTAACATCTTCGGCATCAATGTCCGTGGCGGCAGCAATACCCTGTTGAACAATTCCGGTGTAAGCCTTACGATCCCTGCGGATACAGAGAATCCTGTCATCACCAACGCACAGGTCAGCGGTCTGTCGTCCTATGGCTATACCGTTACCTGTACCGTTTCCGATAACGTGGCCATTCAAAAGGTCACCATGCCCACCTGGACGGAAGAAGGTGGGCAGGACGATATTATCTGGGGTGAAGCTTCCGTCTCCGGAAATACTGCCACGCTTAATATCAGCTTTTCCTCTCATAACTTCGAGTACGGCACCTATCACACCCATATTTATGCCTACGATCTGGCCGGTAATATGGTAAATTATCCCCTGGTGATCGATGTTCCTCCTGTGCTGGCAGAGGAGCCGGTTACCGGCACTGTGGGACAGAACAACTATTTCATCGCCAGCGCCCTGAACCGGAACTATGTTGTGGATGTTGCTGCCGGCTCCACGGATAATGGTGCCAATGTACAGCTTTGGTACACCCTTGGTATTGCCAAAAACCAGATGTGGCAGCTCAGCGATGCCGACGGCGACGGTTATTATACCATCATCTCCCTTTCCAGCGGCAAGGCGCTGGATGCTGCGGATGGCGGTACCACCGACGGAACCAATGTACAGCAGTACGAGGTCAACGGTACCGATGCCCAGCTTTGGCGTCTGGTGGAAAACAGCGACGGAACCTATTGTATCCTGAATAAGCTGAGCGGCCTTGCTCTGGATCTGTTCTTCGGAGTCCTTTCCAACGGCCAGAACATCCAGCTCTATACAGTAAACCAATCTTCCGGGCAGAAATGGTATCTCATTCCTGCGGATCTTACAGGCCCGGAGATCACCGACGTGGTCTTCAGCGAGGTCACTTCCGAGGGCTTCCGCATTAGCTGCACGGTCAATGACCTGTCCGGCATAGAAAAGGTTGAATTTCCCGCGTGGACAAGTTATAATGGTACCGATGACCAGAAGTGGTATACGGCCACTTTAAGCGGAAACACCGCCACCTGCTATATCCCCATTACTGACCACAATAAAGAGCCCGGCAATTATGAGATCCATATCTATGCCTATGATAAGCTGGGCAATTCCTCTGCCGTTCCCACCTTCGGCGTTACCGTTCCCAATCGCATCGGCAATCACCCCGTTGACGGCAAGGTGGAAAACGGTACATACTTCATTACTACATCACAAAACCAGAACTATGTGGTGGATGTAGAGGGCGTTTCTGCGGAGAACGGTGCCAATATCCATCTCTGGGAGACCCTTGGAACCAACACCAACCAGATGTGGCAGATCGTGGATGCAGACGGCGACGGCTACTACACCGCCGTAGCCCTGCACAGCGGAAAATATCTGGATGTGGCAGGCGGTCTGGCTGTCAGCGATACCAATGTGCAGCAGTACGAGGCCACCAATTCCGATGCCCAGCTTTGGCAGATCGTTCCCAACGGAGACGGCACCTACTGCCTCTACAGCAAGTGCGGCGGTTTCGCTCTGGATCTGTACTACGGTCTGGTGGCTGACGGCGTTAATATCCGCATCCACGATGTCAACGGCGCAGCTGCCCAGAAGTGGTATCTGATTCCCGCCAAGCTGACTGCGGATACAGCCCACGTCCATACCTATCTGGACTCCACCACGACGGAGCCTACCTGCACAGAGCCTGCCTATATCAGCTATACCTGTGCCAACTGTGCGGAGGTTTTCGTGGAGCACGGCGACCCCGCCACCGGCCACAGCCATAATTACAGCAACAACGGCGCTGACCACACCGTCACCTGCGCCAACTGTGACTACAATGTCACCGAGCCCCACACCTATGAAGACGGCACCTGTATCTGCGGCGCTGTGGAAATCACAGAACCCACCCAGGTCAATGTGAAGCTGAGCCACACGGTCAGCTTTGACTCCGATCTGCAGATGAACTACCGCATCAAGTATGAGAACATTGCAGCAGCCGTTCCCAACTATGTCACCGAGGGCGCATACCTGGTAGTGGAAAAAGACCGCTATCCCTTGGGTGGGGGAGAGAAGACCGTGGAAACCGTGACCCTCTATCCTGATCTTGCTTCTGACCCCGACCGTATGCTCTTCAGCCTGAAGGGCATCCAGTCTGTAGAGATGGGCAGTGAGCTGCGTGCTGTGCTGCACTTCTTCGACGAGGCAGGAAACGAGTATTATACGCAAATCGATACCTACTCCGTCCTGGCCTATGCTCAGCTCTGCTATGACAGCTACACTTATGAAGAGAAACCGGAACTCTACACCCTCCTCATTGACACCCTGAACTACGGCGCAGCCGCTCAGATGGCCTTTGACCGCAGAGCCAACGAGCCGGTCAATGCCGGTATGGAGGCATACCAGCAGTATGCCACCACCGAGCTTTCCGCGGAACTGACCGAC
>JAZNVK010000166.1:0-2874 GCA_045592805.1 Faecousia sp. | reverse complement strand
TCACCGGCGTGGTCAATCAGCCTTAATAGAGCAAACAGGGAACGGCAGAGAAAGCCGTTCCCTGTTCCTATAAAGGTCAATTTACCGCAGCGCCTTAATGCTGCAAACTAATAACGAATAGCGAATGACTAATGACTAAGGTGTGCCTCCGGCACGGATTTTGAATATTTAGCCCGTCAAACAGAAATTTGCCGAACAGTTTGCAGCACCCAATGCCTCCCTTGTCAAAGGGAGGTGGGTCGCCTTGAAAAGGCGACTCGGAGGGATTCCGCACGCCGCAACACCGTTATTCTGCAAGGTTTTCAGCGAATTCGTACTGCCTGCACGAATCCCCCCGGATCGCCTAAAAAGGCGATCCGACCCCCTTTAACAAGGGGGTCTTTGGTGCAGGCAAACTGTTCGGAAAATTTCTGTTTGACGGGCTAAATATTCCAAATCCGTGCCGCAGGCACACCTTAGTTATTAGTTATTACTCATTAGTCTCTAAACAGAGCGCTCCGGGGGTTTCCTCCCGGAGCGCAGCTTGTCTGATGAATTATTTCTCCTCCAGAGATCGTGCGATTTCACACAGCTGTTTTCTGGAGCGGACACCCAATTTGCCATAGATATTCTTATTATGGTATTTCAGGGTGTTTTCCTTGATGTTCAGCTCGGCCATGATCTCCTTGGTGGACTTTTCCTGCAGGTACAGATCATAGATCAGCCGTTCCGTGGGGGTCAGATGTCTGAGCTGGGAGGCAAAGTGCTGCTGCTGGAACAGGACTTCCGCCGTGGGTAAAGTCTCCGGTTGTGTGGAGGCTGCATTTTCCATGGTGCGCGGCGGTTGTGCCGTCCCCTCCCGGGGCTGCACCACAGAGGGCTTTGACGGATGCAGCAGCTCCAGCTCCTGCATCATCATGCAAAGGCCAAGCAGGAACAGCTCGCTGATAATATAGGATACGGAGAGGAATTCAAAATCCACTCTCACCAGCTGCTCCAGAAGCCACACGCCGATATTCACCAGCACCGCCACCAGCAGCATGATAGCATGCTTGTTAGAGAGGATCCGCTTCTTGACCGAGGCATGGATAATCACCGCAATCATGCAGGCAAAGTATGTCAGCAGATAGACCAGGTACAGCTTATGCCAGGGGCCGTATTTCTTCACCAGTACCGTCACGCCGTTGATGATCTGCAGGGATACCTCTTTGTAGTAAATATCCAGCCAGCCGGGACTGGCGGCGACAAAGAACACCGCAAGCCCCACCGCTGTCAGCAGCCAGGGCAGCCACCTTGGATAGCGGAGCCGACAGGAGTCCAGAATGATCATCAGCATGAAAAAGGAGAGAAACACGGAGCCCAGATAGGCAATCCGGTTGGCCCACAGGGCGCCGCTCAGGGTCACCGAAAGGGAGAGCAGCAGGTAGCCTGTATTGACCACGCAAACCGATGAAAAGAGAAGTAAGAACCAGCGATTCTTCCGGCGAACCATATAGCAATAGCCAATCAACAGCAGCAGGGAGATTCCTGTGGCGACGGCGTAAATGGCCGGAATTCCGGACAGGCGATCCTTCAGCGTGCCGGAGCCGGGCGAGTTATCAAGCAGATACGGCAGCATTGCCGTCTCTGCAAACAATTGTTTCATATGAAATCTCTCCTTCTTCTTGTAATCAACATTACGGGAGGGATATCCCACACTTTTCCCCACACTTTTTTGAAAGAAAAGACCCTTCCCACACCGGATTTTTACAAAAGGGTGGTGACAACGGGGGAAAAATCTGTATAATGGTATCTGTAGGAGTATCGAAGGAGGGTATAGCACTGCCGTTGGAAAAAGCAGGGTACCCCCTTTATGCTCTTGGCATAAAGCGCTCTGTGGGTGCGCCAACAGACACAGAGACCGCCCTGTTCCCCTAATTATACCACGTAACGCAATGACAATCAAGAGGCGAAACGGGGGACCATGGGGACTATTTTTTACAGGAGGAAATGATATGAAGAGATTTTTGAGCTTGATGATTTGCCTGGCGCTGGCGCTGAGCCTGCTGCCCGCTGCTGTTTTTGCATCCGGCAACAGCATCAGCATTGCCTATGCCCTGATCAACGCTCCTGCAGTGGGTGAGACTCCCTCTTACCAGGCCGACTACGGCGCGGGGGACAACGTAGGCTATGAGCTGGATGCCGGCAACAACAACCCCAACTATTACAAGAACGGTATCGGCTGGTACGACATGACCGAAGGCAAGAACGTCCCTGTGGGCGACCGTTTCCAGGCCGGCCACCAGTACAAGGTCATGTTCTACTTCTCCGCCCTGGAGGGTTATTCTTTCAGCCAGGATCTGCTGATCCGCATCAACAACGAGGATGCTCTGGCGCAGCACATCAGCGACAGCCTGGTCATCGGTGAGCAGGTCTTCCCCCGTCTGCCCATGAACAACCCCTTTACCGACGTGGCAAAGGAGCACTACTTCTTCGATCCCGTTCTCTGGGCGGTCAGCGAGGGTGTCACCACCGGCACCACCGCCACCACCTTCAGCCCTCTGAACGTCTGCACCAGAGCCCAGGTAGTTACCTTCCTGTGGCGTGCCGCCGGCAGCCCCGAGCCCATGAAGAACAGCAACCCCTTTACCGATGTTCCCGAGAATATTTACTACTATAAGGCAGTGCTTTGGGCCGTGGAGAAGGGCATCACCACCGGTACCTCCGCCACCACCTTCAGCCCCGAGAGCCCCTGCACCAGAGGCCAGGTGGTCACCTTCCTCCACCGTGCCGCCGGTTCTCCCGCCCCCACCAGCAGCGTCAACCCCTTCGTTGACGTAAAGGACTCCCTGTACTACTACAACCCCATCCTCTGGGCGGTGGAGATGGGCATCACCAACGGCACCTCCGCCACCA
>JAZNVK010000165.1:0-6383 GCA_045592805.1 Faecousia sp. | reverse complement strand
ATGTCGATTTTTACTTCTTCACTATTAACTATTCACTCTTCACTTAATTTCAGGGTCGATTTTTGGAAAGTAATAAGTTATAATGAATAGTGAATAAGTTAGGTATCCGCTTCGCGGATGAATTATAAAGGGGATTGTTATGAGTAACAGCATATTACTTGATAAGTCTAAAGATTTTGCATTAGAGATTATTAGATTGTGTAATGAAGTTAAGACCAATAAGAAAGAATCTATATTGACAAATCAGTTAGTCCGTTCCGGTACAAGTGTTGGGGCGAATATCCGAGAGGCATTCTATGCTCACGGTAAGGCTGACTTTATTGCAAGACTGCATATTGCGTTGAAAGAATGTGCAGAAAGTGAATATTGGCTGGAATTATTGATAGAAGGCGGATATACTGATAATAAAACTGTTTTGGAACATTGTGTGGAGGTTAAGAAAATTTTGGTTGCTTCCATAAACACAGCAAAGAATAATAAATAGTTGCATAATTTAACAGTTTGCATTTTCGTTGCATCAGCTGATCTTCATTGAAAGTTCGCTTTCAACCACCATTCCAACCGTCGGTTGGATAAGCTTTTCTGCAATCCAACGGATGGTCGCTTGCTTTTTGCTGCGTTTTTGTTTAGACTAATGCTGTAGCTACACAAATATTTTTTCGGGAGTTGTATGTATGAGTATTGGATCAGTGATTGCATATCATCGGAAACGTCTGGGCATGACCCAGGAAACCCTGGCGCAGTGTCTGGATCTGAGCAATCAGGCGGTTTCCAAGTGGGAGTCCGGTCAGAGTTTGCCGGATATTCTGCTGCTTCCCCGTCTGGCGGATCTGTTCGATATCTCTTTGGACGAGCTTTTTGAGAGAAAACAGCCGTCTGCCAATGTCGCCGGTCTTCCATGGGAGAATGATGATGCCCTTCGGATCGTTCTGTTTCACGGCCACAGCCCGGTGGAGAGCCATCCCAAGGCAAAGTATTGCACGGTGAAATTTGAGGGCGAGGCGAAGGATGTCTTCTGCAGCCTGAATCTGAACTGCGGTGATGTCAGCGGCGCTGTTTCAGCGGATGGATTTGTGGAATGCGGCAATGTCGGCGGCGATCTGAAAGCGGGCAGCTTTGTGGAATGCGGCGATGTTCAGGGAAATGTGATCGCCGGCGCTTACGTGGAGTGCGGTAATGTGGGCGGCAACCTCATGGCAGGAAGCTATGTGGAATGCGGAAACATCGGCGGAAACGCCACCTCCGGCGCTTACATTGAATGTGACGAGATTTTCAATCGATAGAACAAATCTCCTGCCGAAAGGGCAGGAGATTTTTTTATGAGGAGCACGTAGTATTCTTATCTTGCACCTGCCCTGCCTTTGTGCTATAATCGACATAGAGGTGATTTTATGAAGGCGTTGAATACCCTTCCTCAGGACTACTTGCCTGTGGGCTCGGTGGATCTACAGAAAAACAAAAAGCAGGCGCTGCTGGTGAATCTGCTGGCAGTTGCGATTGCGTTGATCATGGTCGTCCCAATGTGTTTTGTTGTGCCGTTTTCTACAGCCTTCCGCTTCGACAGTGGGATACAGACCATGCTTATCCGACTTGGGGTTTTGCTGGGGCTGATTGTGGCCTATATGATTTTACATGAGCTTGTCCACGGCGTCGCCATGAAGCTCTGCGGCACCAAAAAGGTCAAATACGGCTTCACCGGCCTCTATGCCTTTGCCGGCAGTGAGGATTACTATGACAAGAAGTCCTACATCTTTATTGCTCTGGCACCGGTGGTGCTCTGGGGCGTGGTTCTTGCGGTTGTGAATGTGCTGGTGCCTGTAGAGTGGTTCTGGATCGTGTATCTGATTCAGGTCAACAATATCTCCGGTGCCGCCGGTGACCTCTATGTGACCGTGAAATTCTCCCGTATGCCCAAGGATATTCTGGTAAAGGACCACGGCACAGGCATGGCCGTATTTGCAAAGGAAGAAAAATAAAAACAGAATCGAGGGATTGAAATGACGGAACTTGAAATTATGCAGCGAGCAAAAATGTACATGGACAAGCTGTCCCAGGGGATTGATCCCATTACGGATCGGGAGATGCCTGAAGATGCTGTGCTGAACAACGTGCGTTTGGCCAGATGCTTCTTTTATGTGTCTGACGTACTGGGAAAGGTAATAGCCAACGATGGCTACGTGGGGGCAAAACCTAAGGTCAAGCTGGAGCCTTTTGCCATCCGTCCGGATCAGCTTGCAAAGATTCAGGTCTCTCAGAAACCGGTTCGTATTACGCAGCTGGTGGAGATGATCAGTACTGCGACAGAAAATCCCGGCATGAAAAAGCTCTCCATTACAGCGGTGACCAACTGGCTTCTGAAGAAGGGCTTCCTGGAGCTTCAGCAGACCCCGGATGGGAAGAGCCGCCGGGTTCCCTCTGCCAATGGATATGCGCTGGGCCTGTCTGTTGAGACTCGGCAGGGACAGTATGGTGAATATCAGGCTGTTTTCTACAACGCCATGGCACAGCAGTTTGTGCTGGACAATCTGCCTGCCATCTTAGAGGAAAGATAAGATGACGAACGACGGTATTCATTCCCTGTTCGGACGACTGAAGCGAGCCGGCCTCCCTTTCTCCCGGGGAATGACTTCCGATGAGCTGGATCGGGCAGAGTATAGCTTTGGCTTCAGATTCCCTGATGAAATCCGGCAATTCCTCTCGATTGCAGTGCCTTCCGATCCTGCCTTCTTCTCCTACCGGGATACCTCGGAAGAGAATCGGGAGCGTTTCCGCACGTTTCAGACCTCCGTTGAACAGGCATTTCTCTTTGACCTTGCGGAGAATCGGGAGGAACTTTATGAACGCCTGGGAAGGAAACTGGGCTGCGATATGGCTTCCGAGAACTTTGACCGTGAAGTGATGGAGTACCTAAGGCAGAGTGTAAAGCTGATCCCGTTCTATGCTCACCGGTGCTTCTTCGACGGAATGGACGGGATGCCGATGGTCTCCTTCTGGCAGAGCGTCGATTCGATCTTCTACGGCGGAGATTTTGCAAACTATCTGGAAGTTGAGTTCCTCAATGGACAGCGTATGTTTGAGAAGCTCGATGAGCGTATGGAGCAAACCGGAATCTGGAAATATGTGATCGACATTTAATATCGACCGAGCAATTCAATGCCCCACTGCAGAGAAAAAACTGCAGTGGGGCATTTTTTCGTTTTGCGGTTATTCGGCTGCCAGCGCAGCAACAGCACGGAGGGCGGTGACGATCTCCTCTTCTGTATTATGGTAGCAGAAGCTGAAACGGACAGCGCCCTGGGTTTCTGTTCCCAGGGCCATGTGCATCAGAGGGGCGCAGTGGGCTCCGGGGCGGGTGGCGATGCTGTAGTCCTCTGCCAGGGCATCGGAGACGGTGCCGGAGTCCCAGTTCCCCAGATTCAGGGAGACGATGGGGCCGTGGGGACGGGTGAAATCACCGTAGACCCTGACTCCCGGGATTTTTTGCACGCCCTCGTAGAACATTGCGGTCAGGGCATCCTCCCGTTGGCGGATTTGTTCCAAACCGAGGTCATTGAGATAATCAATGGCGGCGCTGAGTCCGGCAATGCCGTGAGCGTTGAGAGTGCCTGCCTCCAGATGCTCCGGCAACTGGGCAGGCTGTTTTCTCAGATAACTCTGTACCCCTGTGCCGCCTGTGCATAGAGGGCGCAGGTCAAGCTCCTCCTGCAGCAGCAGAGCCCCTGTGCCTTGGGGGCCCATGAGACCCTTGTGGCCTGTGATGCAGAGGATGTCGATGCCCATCTGCTCCATATGGATGGGCAGATAACCGGCGCTCTGGGCGGCATCGACGATCAGGAGCAGCTTGTGTTCCGCAGTAAAGCGCCGGACGGCCTCAAGATCCGTAATATTTCCTGTCAGATTGGAAATGTGGGTGCAGACCACGGCTTTGGTATTGGGCTTCAGCAACTGCGGCAGCAGCTCCAATCGCAGCGTACCCTTTTCATCTGCCGGGATCAGGTCGAGCACCAGCCCGACCTCTTTTTGCAGACGGTACAGCGGACGAAGCACGGAGTTATGCTCTGCTACGGTGCTGATCACGTGGTCGCCTTTCTTCAGCAGGCCATACAAGGCCATGTTCAGGGCGTGAGTTGCATTTTGGGTAAAGACCACATGGTCGGCTCCGGGACAGCCAAAAAAGTCCGCCAGCTTCACTCTTGCCTCATATACCGTTCCGGCGGCAGACCGGCTGCCCGAATGGCTGCCTCTGCCGCAATTTCCCAAGGTCTGCATGGCATTGGTAACGGCTCGGATCACCTGGGGCGGCTTTCGTAATGTGGTGGCGGCATTGTCAAAATAGATCATCATATCACCAGCTCATAGAGTCCTTCCGTCCGCACACCGGCGGCTTTGGCAGCTTCTGAGATCACTGCACCGGCGCTGACAGGCGCGCTCCAGCACATGCCGCAGCCTGCAGAGATGGCCGATGGCACGGGAATCAGCCGTCCGGGGACGGCTTGCGCAATACAGTAGCGCTCCATAGCCATGGCATCGGTGGTGGTGGGGAAGGTGAGGATGGCCCGCAGCTCTCTGGGGCGCATCAGGGCTTGATCACGTGGGATGCCTTGGACAGGATCTCCACGATGCTGTACATATTGGTCACGCCGCCCACTGCCAGCTTGTCCTTCAGACCGTAGAAATCCAGGCAGGTGCCGCAGGTGAGGATCTCCACACCCCGGGACTCCAGATTCTTCAGATCCTCTACAGAGACTCCGCCCTCGGTGGGAATATGGGCGCCGCCGTTATAGAACAGAACGGTCTTGGGCAGCTGCTCTTGCTGGGTCAGCGCATAGAGGAAGCCCTTCATCAAAAGGGCACCCAGCTCTTCGCTGCCGCTGCCCATGGTTTTGGAACTGACGGCAACCACCACATTATCAGCGGCTTGCGGGGCGCAGCTCACGGGAGCCTCTGCCGCGGCAGCGGAACCGGCACCGGTGAGGGTGAGAACAAAATGGGCATTTCCATCAGCAACCACGCTGCAATCCAGATTCTGCTTGGAAGCCATGCGCCGCAGATTCTGCACGGCGATCTCATTATCCACGTGAACCTCCACGCTCTCGCCATCCTTGCGCTCCTTCAGCGCCTTATTTGCCATGACTACAGGCAGGGGACATGCCTGCCCCATTGCATCGACTTTGATCATATCGTATGCCTCCTTGCGGTTATTCTTCTTTAAGTATAACACACTTTTCGGAGGCTGTAAATCCCAAGAAACAGATCATTTTTTCTAAAAAAATAACTGCCATATCTTATGGCAGTTATATGTAATATATCGAAAATTTGGCGCATAAAGAACCCGTAAGTGGAATGTGGGAAGATTACTTCGGATCAGCGCCTCTTACGGAAGGAGTCGATAATGATTTGGAGAATTTCGATTTCTTCATTGGACAGGTCGCTCACGTCCAGTGTTTTTTTGTGAGAGATGCCTAACAGGTAATCGGTGGACACGTGGAAGATTGAAGAAATTTTGATCAGGACTTCCGGCGAGGGAGATCTTTCATGTAATTCATAATAGGAAATCACAGCTTTTGTCACATTTAGTCTTTTGGCAAGCTCCGACTGGGTTAATCCTGCCTCTAAACGGAGGTTTCTCAATTTCCTCCCAAAGTCAACCATATTCATCACTCCTTGAACTTATATTTTATAATTAATTACTTAAAAATTGGTTATTTGAAGTATTAATATAGTTGATTAATGTAATTTGATATCTTAATATTTCCAAACTGCATGTAAACTTAAAAATTTTTAAAATTTAATTAATTTATTTCCGGTACACCAAGTTTTTTACTTGTGCAGATGATTGACTGAAGCACGCCGAGAATTCCAATTATTCTTTAGTTAACAGGCTGCGGCAGATGTACTACTTCGCCGCTTACAGTGGTGACTCCCCTCAGCCCCACCACAGGCTACAGCGTGGAATCTCAATCCTTAAAGTGTCCTGATTTATTTCAAATCCCCATATTATCGGAGCGTTTTGAGAACAAATTCCTATGTTGGACAAATAGCATCTAAAGATTGATAAGGTCTTTGACAACTTCAGATTCCGGCTCCAACGATCTTAAAGCGAATTATCTGCTAATTAACACCATTTGCAAGGCGAATGCAAAAGAAAACGAAAAAGATCGAAAGATTTCTCTTGACAAATCCAAAACAATGTGGTATCCTATACAGGCACCAAGGGAAACAACCCAATATCGCGGAGTAGAGCAGTTGGCAGCTCGTCGGGCTCATAACCCGGAGGTCGGGGGTTCAAGTCCCTCCTCCGCAACCATAAGTCAAACCTCGCTATCCCAAGGATAGTGAGGCTTTTTCTTGCAAAATCAGGCTTCGTGCATAGTCGGAAACAG
>JAZNVK010000164.1:0-8737 GCA_045592805.1 Faecousia sp. | reverse complement strand
GTCCTCCGGGCGCAGCAGGCTGCCGGGGGCGGGCAGGGAGCGGACGGTGTAGCGGCTCTTATTTACGATGGTGGTATCTTCCAGAAGGGCAGCACGGTCCACCACGCTCTTTTTCTTCAGACTCATCACCGCTACACCCTGGGTGCTGCGAGTGGTTTTCGCCGTCAGAAGGGCCGTGGACAGGATCAAAGCTCTGCCGTCGGTGGCATAGAGCACGATCATCTGTTCCTCCGGAAGGGCAATGATGGCCTTCACGGGGCTCTTATCGGAGAAAGCGCCGGTGAGCTTGCGGCGGTTGGACTTGGTCCGGTAGGCAGACAGCTCTACCTTGGCCACCTTGCCGTTTTCAAAGACAAAGATCACATTGCCGCTGTAATCCCCGGGCAGGCAGACATCGATGACATTCTCGCCCTCGTCAAAGCCCAGCTTGCCGGGGAGATAGTCGCCCAGGAGGGATGCCTTGCTGTCGTCGAAGTCGCTGCAGCGTGCCTTGTAGACCTGGAATTTGTCGGTGAAGACCAGCAGCTCTGCGGCATTGCTGGTCTCGGTGGAGAAGCGCAGGCTGTCGCCCTCCTTGAACTTCTGCTCGCCGGACATACGCAGAGACTGAGGGGTGATCTTCTTAAAATAGCCCTCTTTGGAGACGAAAATGGTCACGGGGTAGTCGGGCACGGCCTCTTCCTCGTCCTCGTCTTCCACATCGCCGCCGTAGAGAATGCCGGTCTTGCGCTCCTTGCCGTACTTGTCGGCAATGGCATCCAGCTCCTTGACGATGATATTCAGGATCTTCTTGCGGCTCTTTAAGAGGGCATCCAGCTCCTCGATCTCCTTCTCCAGCTCGTCCACCTCGGCGGTGCGCTTGAGAATGTACTCCTTGTTGATATTGCGCAGCTTGATCTCAGCCACGAATTCCGCCTGGATCTTGTCGATGCCGAAGCCGATCATCAGATTGGGGACGACTTCCGCATCGGACTCGGTCTCACGGATGATGCGGATGGCCTTGTCGATGTCTAAGAGGATACGTTTCAGACCCTTGAGCAGGTGCAGCTTCTCTTCCTTCTTCTGCTTCTGGAAGTAGACTCTGCGGCGGACGCAGTCCGTGCGCCAGGCGGTCCACTCCTCCATGATCTCGTACACGCCCAGCACACGGGGCATTCCGGCGATCAGCAGGTTGAAGTTGCAGCCGAAGGAGTCCTGCAGGGGAGTGCTGCGCAGCAGCTTCTGCATCAGCTTCTCAGGATCTACCCCACGCTTCAGGTCGATGGCCAGCTTCAGACCGCTGAGATCGGTCTCGTCACGCATATCGGAGATCTCACGGATCTTGCCTGCCTTGATCAGCTCCGAGACCTTGTCAATAATGGCCTCGGTGGTGGTGGTATAGGGGATCTCGTAGATCACAATGAGGTTGCCCTCTTTCACATAGCGCCAGCGGGCACGGATCTTGATGCTGCCGCGGCCGGTGCGGTAGACCTCTTCCATCTCCTGGGGGCTGGTGAGGATCTCGCCGCCGGTGGAAAAATCCGGGCCGGGCATATACTCCATAATGTCGCACTCCGGGTCCCTGATCCGGGCAGCGGTGGCCTTGCAGACCTCTCTTAGGTTAAAGGAGCAGATATTGCTGGCCATGCCCACGGCAATGCCCATGTTGGCAGAGGCCAGCACATTGGGGAAGGCGGTGGGAAGCAATGTAGGCTCCAGCATGGTGGCATCGTAGTTGTCCACGAAATCCACGGTTTCGGCGTCGATATCCCGGAAAATCTCAGCGCAGATGGGCGCCAGCTTGGCCTCGGTGTAACGGGAGGCAGCGTAGGCCATATCTCTGGAGTAGACCTTGCCGAAGTTACCCTTGGACTCAACGAAGGGGGTTAAAAGTGCCTCGTTGCCCCGGCTCAGACGCACCATGGTCTCATAAATGGCGGCATCGCCGTGGGGGTTCAGGCGCATGGTCTGGCCCACAATATTGGCGGACTTGGTGAGGCCGCCGTTTAAAAGCCCCATTTTGTACATGGTGTACAGGAGCTTGCGGTGGGAGGGCTTAAAGCCGTCGATCTCAGGGATGGCACGGGAGACGATGACGCTCATGGCGTAGGGCATATAGTTCAGAGTCAGGGTATCGGTAATGGGCTGCTCCAAAACCTCCGCCCGAAGCCCCTCCACCCGAGAGGTGTCGATTTCTTTCTTAATGACTGGTTCTTTTTTCTTCTTGGCCATAAATTACATCCTTGCATGTGGTGAATGGTGAATAGTGAATGGTGAATGATGAAGGTATCTGCTTCGCAGATGCTTATTTTGAATTCTCGTTTGCGGTATTGATCGAAGCAGTCAGCATCCGCATGAGGGATGTACAATAATCTTGAATCATGGCGAATTCCTTTGGGAAATAGCCGGTTTTTTTCAATACGATAAGCCAATACTGCGTTTCAGATGCTTCTTTCAATGCGATGCGAAGTTTATTGGTAAAGTCAGCTCGACTGGCTGCATAATGGGCTTCATGGATGTTGGCTCCGATGCTGGTACCGGAGCGCAGGAGTTGGGCGGACATGATATGCTCCCGTCGTTCTTGGGTCAGCCACTGATAATAGGAAACAAGTTGGACGCTCATATCTACTGAAAGTTTGCAAAGTTCACTGTCTGTTCGCATTGTGTGACAAATGGGAAAGAAAACTTGAAATCCGTCCGCTTGCGGACACCTTCATTATTCACTATTCACCATTCGTCATTCACCTCCTTTTTGTGTCGTTTGAGGCATCACTTTCCTTACGAAATATCCGCCAGATCCAAATACTGGCTTCCGTTTTCCGCAATGTACTCTTTTCTGCCGGTGAGGTTGTCGCCTAAGAGCAGGTCGAAGTAAATGGAGGTTTTTTCAGCGTCTTCGGGCATGACCTTGATGAGCCGACGGGTCTCGGGGTTCATGGTGGTCATCCACATCATGGCAGGCTCGTTCTCGCCAAGACCCTTGCTGCGGGCGATGGTGTGCTTCTTGCTGCCGATCTCTTTCAGAATATCCGCTTTTTCTGCCTCGGAATAGGCAAAATAGGTCTTGTCCTTGGTGTTAATCTCGAAGAGGGGGGACTCTGCGATATACACATAGCCTTCGTTGATCAATGTAGGCACCAGACGGTACAGCATGGTCAGAATCAGGGTGCGGATCTGGAAACCGTCCACGTCGGCATCGGTACAGATGACGATCTTGTTCCAGCGGAGGTTGGCCAGGTCAAAGGCGGCTAAATCCTTGACCCGCTTGTCCTTGACCTCCACGCCGCAGCCCATGACACGCAGCAGATCCGTAATAATGTCGCTCTTGAAAATACGGGCATAATCCGCCTTCAGACAGTTGAGGATCTTACCACGGACGGGCATGATCCCCTGGAACTCCGCATCACGGGAGAGCTTCACAGAGCCCATAGCGCTGTCGCCCTCGACGATGTACAGCTCACGCTTGCCCACGTCACGGCTGCGGCAGTCCACAAATTTCTGCACCCGGTTGGCGATGTCCAGATTGCCGGAGAGCTTCTTCTTCACGGTGATACGGGCCCGCTCGGCGGTCTCACGGCTGCGCTTGTTCACCAGCACCTGATCGGCGATCTTGTCGGCCTCGGTCTTGTTCTCAATGAAATAGACCTGCAGCCGCTCCCGGAAGAACTCCGTCATGGCCTCCTGAATGAACTTGTTGTTGATGGACTTCTTGGTCTGGTTCTCGTAGGAGGCCTGGGTGGAGAAACAGTTGGTCACCAGCACCAGGCAGTCGGAAACATCCTGGAAGGTGATCTTGTCCTCGTTCTTCATATATTTGCCGTTCTGCTTCAGGTAGTTGTCGATGGCGTAGACAAAGGCGTTGCGCACAGCCTTGTCCGGTGCGCCGCCGTGCTCCAGCCAGGAGGAGTTGTGGTAGTACTCCAAACGGCTGAGGTTACGGGAGAAGCAGAGAGCGGCGGAGATCTTCACCTTATAATCGGGCTTATCCGCGCGGTCACGACCCTTGCGCTCTGCCTCCCAGAACTGGGGCATGGTGAAGGAATTACCCTCGGTCAGCTCGGAGATATAGTCCAGAATACCCTGTTCATAGCGGAATTCCGTGGTCTCGAACTTATTGCCCACCTGATTGCGGAAACGGAAGGTGATGCCCGCATTGGCAATGGACTGCCGCTTCATTACGTCCAGATAGTACTCCACGGGGATGTTGATATCCGTAAAGACCTCCAGATCCGGCTTCCAGCGGAACATGGAGCCGGTCTTTTTGCGGTCAGCGGGCTCCTTGTTCAGTTTGCCCACGATCTCGCCCTTTTCAAAGTGCAGGGTGAACTTGTAGCCGTCACGGTAGATCCGTGCGTCAAAATATTCCGAAGCGTACTGGGTGGCGCAGGTGCCCAGGCCGTTCATGCCCAGGGAGAAGCCGTAGTCCTGGCCGCTGTTGTTGTTATATTTACCGCCGGCGTACATCTCGCAGAACACCAGCTCCCAGTTGTAGCGCTGTTCCTTCTCGTTCCAGTCCACGGGGCAGCCACGGCCGAAGTCCTCGACTTCAATGGACTTGTCCTCGTAACGGGTGACGATGATCAGATCGCCGTGCCCCTCACGGGCCTCGTCGATGGCGTTGGACATGATCTCAAAAACCGCATGCTGGCAGCCCATAAGATCGTCAGAGCCGAAGATCACCGCAGGGCGCTTACGCACACGGTCGGCGCCCTTTAAGGAAGTAATACTCTCGTTGCCGTAAGTTTGTTTCTTTGCCATAGTATCCCTCATACATCTTGTGTAAAAATATCCATAGTATTCCACTATATATAGTATACTTTGCTTTTGAAAAAAAGTCAAGAATCAGCGATATTTTCCCCAAAAAGGGGGAGTACAGACTTGTAATTTCTTTCACTTTGCGATACAATAACATGAGTGTAACCAATCAGGAGGGCAGCTATGACAAATCAGCCCAATCAGAAGAAAAAGAATCGTCCCGGAAACGGCGGGAAATGGGCGCTTCGCATCCTGCTGACCGCTGTAGTGCTGGCGGTGGGTCTGGTGGTGTTGGCGGTGCTGCGTCAGGGCAATATGACGGCAGCAGTGCGTAACGGCATTACTCTAACCCCGGAAAGTACCCTTCCCCCTCCCACGGAACCCACGGAAACAGAGCCGGTGACCACCGAGCCTCCCACTGAGAGCACTGCGCCCACAGAGCCTGCCGATCCCGTGCTGGAACTGGCGGAGCAGTACCTCAGCGAAATGAGCCTGGAGGAGAAGCTCTGCCAGATGTTCCTCACCACCCCCGATGAGCTCACCGGTGTTTACGGCGCAGGTCAGGCGGCAGACGGCACCCGCAGCGCCCTGGAGACCTACCCCGTGGGCGGCATCCTCTATGAGAGACAGAATTTCCAGGGGAGAGACCAGCTGACCACTATGATCTCCAACTCCCAGGATTACAGCGCCCTGCCTCTGTTCATCGCTGTGGAAGAAGAGGGCGGCAATGTTGCGCCTCTGACCGCCATCGGCATCACCTCCTACTACAGCACCATGTCCGTCTACGGCGAGGAGGAGAATGTGCAGCGCATTGGCGAGATCGGTCTGGAGAAGGCGGAGGATCTGCTCTCCGTCGGTATCAATGTCAATCTTGCCCCTGTGGCAGATGTGCTCACCGACCCCAATGATACGGAGATCGGCAGCCGTTCCTTCGGTTCGGATGTCAATATGACGGCGCAGCTGACCGTTACCATGCTCCAATCTCTGCAGGAGGGCGGCGTTACTGCCTGCCTGAAGTATTTCCCCGGTCTGGCCTCTGCCGACGGCGACAGCCGCTACGGTCAGGCAGTTTCTCAGCGCAGCCTGGAAGAGCTGCGGCAGACAGAGCTGCTGCCCTTTGTTCAGGGAATTGAGGCAGGCGCGGAAATGATCGTGGTGTCCCATATGAGCCTGCCCAATGTGGTGGGGGATGATACCCCCTGTTCTCTCTCCACGGTTGTCGTTACGGATCTGCTCCGCACGGAGCTGGGCTACGAGGGTCTGATCCTGACGGATGCCCTGAATAAAGCCGCCGTCAGCGACTACTACGGTGCAGATGAGGCCGCCGTTCTGGCAGTGCAGGCAGGCTGCGACATTCTCATGCAGCCCGAGGATCTGGAAGAGACTCTCAACGCGCTCCTGACCGCCGTAGAAAACGGCGAGATCAGCGAAGAGCGTATCAACGAAAGCGTCCTGCGCATCCTGTACTTAAAGATCCAAATGGGTCTGATCACCCAATAAGATCAAGTTTATCCCATTGATTCACCCATACATAAAACCCCCGCTTCGCCAAACCGAACCAAACCGAAGCGGGGGTTTCCCTTATGGAGTATATACCATCAAATAGATGTTTATCGGCCTGTTGCAGTTCTGCACGACACCGTAGGGGCGCACCCACGTGTGCGCCCGCTGCACCGCCGTCAAATAGATGCTTATCGAACTGTTTGCCTGCACAATCGATAGCTTCCGTAGGGCGCGATCCTGTTGCGGTACCCGAAAAAATCTTCGGGCTTACGCTGATCCTCGATTTTTTCGACCGCTGCCACTCGCTCGTCTCCCTTCCTCCGCCACAGGCGGCGGTCAACTCGCTCCCCACTGAGCGCGCCGAGACCTGCCGCACTACCGTCAGAATGCGTAGGGGCGATTATCAATCGCCCGTGGCACTGTGGTTTTCAGAAGAACCCTCGTCGAACCTCGTAGGGGCGAACCCATGTGTTCGCCCGTGGCACAGCCTTCAAACAGTACCATTCATCGAAATTACGGTACAAACTTGCAACTTTGCTCCGCTGCGCGGGGCGGTCCTTTCTTGCTTCGCCAAGAAAGGAACCAAAGTCCGCCAAAAAAAAGGCGACTTGGGGGAGGCACTCCGATTGTGCTGTGGTAACACTTCTACATTTCATAGTGATAGGTAACTTTTTGATGTAATCTCCAAGTTTTCCCCCACTCCACACCGTGCATGCGGGTTTCCTCGCACACGGCGTTCCATCATTGTTCACTAATAGAAATAAATGTAATGAAATAACTTAACTCGTTTATTGATTGATTTTCATGAAATTGCTACTGTTCCATATTTGGAACGAAAGTCGTTGAGTCTTTTCAGTTGCTTTTTATTGAGCTTAAGCTCTAAAAGAATCTGATGTATTATGGCAGGGTTGGTCACCTTAATCAGCAAGTGTGCTTCAGGGGATAGAATCATGATGTTCTCGTAATCATCTGTTCCACCTTTGCACCTTGGTGTTATATGGTGTCCTTCTGCCTCATCCATCATTAAGAAGCGTCCTGTGATAGCACATTTTCCTTGCTGTGCAGCATATCGGCTTATACAGTTGACTGCAAAGGCAATACGGTCCGCCCAGGCTGTTCGGCTATTCCACATTTTGGATATCTGGATTGCTACAAGCTGATGTCGGTTTTCCTCTGCATATGGGTGCTGGTTGTTCTTTTGCTGTACTGCGTTCTTTGTTCGACAGTACCCTATTGGGAGAACAGGATAATCTCCGATATATCGGATTTGCTTCGTTTCCCTATAGGCTGTAGGAATACATATAGCAGGTTTCGAACAGGTTTTGGAGAAGCCGCTGCCTTTCGAGTGTTATTCACGGAGTATCACCCCATTTCTCAAGGATGACCTTTTTGTCATACTCGAATCCGTAATCAATCATTACATATTTCGTTTGTTTACAATGACTTGTGGCTGTTCCTCCACCTCCATTACAGAGGTTTCATAGGTCGTGCCACTACTCTCACCGTATATTAGGCGGCTTATTGTTCTTCGTCCGCTTCGCCAATTCTCTGACGTATACGGCTTTCCTCGTTCCGATAATCTTATCCGTTCTATTAAGGGTTAGGTGTCATGCTATAGGGACAGAAGCTGGATAGTGCCTGTAACACTATAAGGTCGTTCGTCTAAACCATACTTACTAGACCTCACTCCTGTGGCTACTGCCTTTCGACAGCATCGGGCCCCCCATACATTCGCAGATTCGTCAGGCAATGCGTTGCCATTCTCACCATACCTTTGTTATAGGACACCCGGCCTATCAGCAACCATATTGCTTTTTGCAACTTAGGTTCCTTTCAGCCGACTTCAGCGAGCTTCAGACCCATTTCCGTTGAAATACGCCTGTCGCAGTATTAGTGTGGATGCCGCCGGGCGTTACCCCTTCATTCCATCCATCAGATTATCAGTTCTCCTAAGAGTGACAATTTTTCTGGAAATACGCTCCGCAACCATTTCGCAACTCAGAATTGCGCTATAGTTGGTAGATGATATGTTGCGTTTGTGATAATCTTGTTGTATCATCTTTATAGGAGGTTATGCCATATGCTTAATGTTCTTATCTTTACTATCTTTGTCGGAGTTCCTCTCTTGGGAGCCTCTATCTACTTGTTTGTACTCCTTATTAAGGCCTTGCGGAGGTATATAAATTCCGCCGAAGCGCGAAAGGAAAAACAGGCTACTAAGACTTCGTTGGGGGAGTCCATCAAAGCTCATCGCATGCGTTGCCAGATGACACAGGAGTTCGTTGCCGAAACGCTTGGTGTCAGCAGACAGGCTGTTTCCAAATGGGAAAATGGCATTTCTGATCCCAGCACCAGCAATCTGATTGCTTTGGCAAAGTTGTTCAAGATTTCTCCAGAAGAATTGTTGAGCGAAATTGCTTAATTTGCCTTCGCTTTCTACTCACGACCCGTTCTGGGTCGTGAGTTTTATTCTTAGTGCCTAACCTTTTCAGTTAGGAAC
>JAZNVK010000163.1:0-11432 GCA_045592805.1 Faecousia sp. | reverse complement strand
ACTTGCTGACATTTTCAACTTTTAAGATGGTATTATCTTGCAATGTTACACCCTCGTTCTTCTTTTTCAGGGAAAGCCGCTGCGGTCGCTTTGGCCGCAGCGGCCCTCGTTGTTTTAAGACAAATCGGTTATGATCGTGCTACAGTCAATTACTTGACGTAGGGGCTCATCATGAACTGGATCTCCTCGGAGTCGATGTTCGCACCGGTAACGATAACGGGAGGAACGTTGACTTCCTTGGTGGTCTCGGGGTTCTTGCCTTCGTAAGCGGTCAGGATGGCGTTCTCCATGCACTTGTAGCCCTGGGTGAAAGCGTCCTGAACAATGATGGCGGACAGATAGCCGTCGCGGAGAGCAGCGATCTCGACGTCGTCGGAGTCAACACCGACGGAGACAATGCCTTCCTTCATGTCGGCAGCACGCAGAGCGTTGCAGACGCCGTCACAGGTAACGTTGTTGCCGGCATAGAAGCCGATCAGGTCGGAAACAGCGGAGATGGTGCCTTCGGCGTCAGCCTGAGCATCAGCGGAGTTGTTGCCGTTGTACTGAGTGTCGGTCAGAACCAGAGCGGGAGCCTTCTCAGCCATGTAGTCACGGAAGCCCTGCATTCTGAAGTCCAGAGCAGCGTTTTCCATGTTCATCTGCATGCCGATGGTGCCGGCGTCAGTGGACAGACCCTTCTCCTCCATAGCAGCGAGGAAAGCCTGAGCGGCCATCTCACCGATGGTGGTGTTGGAGCAGTAGTAGAACTGGTTGTAGTAGTCCTGGTTCTCGGGCATATCGCCGTTGCAGATGCCGCAGTTGACGAAGTTCAGGACGATACCGGCGTTGGTAGCTTCCATAGCCTTGGGAACAGTGGGGTCGATGTTCAGGGTAGCAGTGACGATAGCGTCGGGGTTCTGGGAGATAGCGTTCTCCAGGTTGGAGACGTAGCCCTCAGCGTCGACTTCCTCAGCGGGGCCCATGATCTGGTAGTTGATGGTGATGCCGAGCTTTGCTTCGTAGTCCTTCTTGGCCTGCAGAATGCCGGTCTCAACCTGGGACCAGAAGTCAGAGGCAGTGGAAGGGGTGACATAGATGATGTCGAGGGTCTTGTTGTCATCTTCCTTCTCACCGCAGCCGGCGAAGAAGCAAGCGACCATTGCGAGGGCAAGAATGAGTGCGATGATCTTTTTCATGTTTGTTCCTCCTAAATACCTTTATCTTAAATTGCGATGTGCAAACACATCCGAACTTGGTTGGGGTCCTGATTACAGGACGCCCTTCTGCAGAATGATGCAGCCGTAGGGCAGGCGCTCACTGGTGCAGACGGTAACATAGGCGTTCTTTGCCTTTTCGTAGAACTTGGTACGCTCGATCTCGCCGACGCACTTGGCATCATAGCCGTGCTTCACAACGGCGGCGATGGTGTCGTCCCATACCTTGTTCTCCTTCAGGACGATGCCGGAATCCGCATCGGGAACCATGTACTCGATGGGATGCTCACAGTACTCCACGTCCAGAGGCAGCAGCTGCAAAATGGCATCCACCATCTCAGCGGCGGAGTTACCCTTGGCCTGAATGCTGATGGCGTTGGGGGACTTGGTGACGGGGGGATAGAAGTGATCCGCAATGACGATCAGGTCGCCGTGGCCGGTATCAGCCAGTGCCTTCAGCAGATCGGAGCCAATGATATCGGGAATTCCTCTTAACATTATTTATTCCTCCTTAATTAATGACTGATTTGCGGATTAGCCACGCTCGGCCAGGAAGGCTTCGATTTCCTCTCTGGTGGGCATTGCGGGGGTGGTGCCCAGACGCTGCACGGAGATGGCTGCCAGAGCCTGTGCGAAGCGGGCTGCCTCCCACAGATCCTTGCCCTCGGACAGGGCGGTCAGGAAGCCGCCGTTGAAGGCATCACCTGCGCCGGTGGTATCGACGGCATTGACCTTGAAGCAGGGGATGATCTCTGCACGGTCCTTGGTAGCAACGTAAACACCGCGGCTGCCCAGGGTAATGAGCACATTCTCAACACCCTTTTCAAAGAAGACCTGAGCGGCCTTGTTGGCGCTCTCCAGATCCTTAACCTCCACGCCGGTGACTTCCTCAGCCTCCACCTCATTGGGGGTGACCAGGTAAGCGCCCTTCAGGAACTCGTCGGTCATGGGCTGATAGGGAGCGGTGTTGATGATAACACGGACACCGGCTTCCTTGGCCATCTTGACCACCTTTTCGTTGGCATCCTGATTGACCTCCAGCTGCACCAGCAGGTAGGCGGAGGACTTGATCACATCAGCAACCTTGGCGATGTCTTCGTCGGTGATGGTGCTGCAGGCACCGGGGACGATGACGATCTCATTCTGGCTGGTGTTCTCGTCCACCATGATCAGGGCAATGCCCGTAGCAACTTCGTCGTTATAGAAGAGGTAATCCTTGGACAGGCCGACCTCATCCATAGCATCGGTGGCGACCTTGCCCATGGAGTCTCTGCCCAGCTTGGTGATCATAGCCACATCACCGCCGGCCTTATGGGCGGCGATGCCCTGGTTGAAGCCCTTGCCGCCGGCACCCTGCTTGAAGAAGCTGCCCTTAACGGTCTCAGCGGGAGCAGGAAGATGAGGGGTTCTTGCCATCAGGTCCACTACAAAACTGCCAAATACGGTAACTTTCTGTTTCAATGTGATTACCTCCTGAAGATTTATATTCATTGGTTGGATATGCTTATTTGGAAGGCATCTGCTCAGAGCCACGGAGTACCAGCTCCGTAGGAAGGCAAACCCTTGTCCCCTTCTGGGGAATCTCACGGGAGTCGAAGCGGCGCATCAGAAGTCGCATGGCCTGCTCACCCATTTGAGGAACATCTCGGATCACAGCGGAGATATTGTAGTTCAGCCAGCCCAGCTCCTCGATATTGTCAAAGCCGAAAAGTGCCATATCAACACCGGGCTGCATTTTACGCTCACCGAAAGCCTTAAGACAGCCGTAGGTGGTCATATTGTTGGAGGCAAAAATAGCTGTAGGAGGCTCAGGCAGGTCGCAAAGTGCCAGCGTATGCTCATATGCACAATTGACCATAAAGTCGCCCTTACGGACATACTCGGGAGTCATGGGAATTCCGTTCTCCTCCAGGGCTCTGCAATAGCCTCGCAGACGCTCTCTGCCGGGTCGGGAATCATCGGGGCCTGTAATAATGGCGATCTTACGGTGGCCACAGCGAATCAGCTGAGAAACCGCACGGTACACACCCTCATCATCATCGGTGACTACACGGTCAAATACTGTGCTGTCCACTTCACGGTCCAGAAGAACCACCGGTATGCCCAGCGCCTGGAAATTATGTAGCCGCTCCTGGGTCACATTGTCCTGGCAGGAGACAGGGGTAATAATAATGCCGCGGAGCCGATGCTCCCGCATAGTCTCCAGCACCCGATGCTCACGCTCGGAGTTCTCATCGGTACCAAAGAGGAAAATATTCAATCCCATCTCATCGGCCGCACGGGTAATGCCCTGGAGCAGCCGGGAGAAAAAGGGGTTATTGATATCGGGGATCACCACGCCCACGGAGGTGGAGGTGGAGGTGCTCAGGCTTCTGGCGGCATTGTTGGGAACATAGTTCAGCTTTGCCACCGCGTCCAGGACGCGCTGTCTGCTCTTCTCGCTGACCGTGCAGCTGTGATTCATGACACGGGAAACCGTCGCGATGGAAACACCGGCTTCCTTGGCGATCTCATAAATATTCGCTTCCTGTTTGATCATTCCGCAACCGCTCATTTCTAATCTAAAAATGTAACCGCTTACATCACTTTCTAATCACAAGATAATCTATTTTCCTTACAATGTCAATAGGGCAAAAATAACTTTGGAGGAATGGACAATTTCGAAGTAGACAAGTTGGACATAATTCACAATAGCCGAGGGCGATTGGCCCTCGGCTACTGTAATAATAACGATATTTCCGGCATGAAAACGCTTACAGCTTCTAAAACTGCCCCCGCAACTTGTTTGTGGCAGACCGGGTTTCCTCAGCCTGTGATCAATGCCGCACAGGGCAGACTTTCGATCCATGCGCAGACCTTCCGCCACTCGTCCAGCTTATGGTTCTTACGGCTGCGATAGATATTGGCCAGTACCTCATAATTGAGCATGACCGTACGCTTCTGGTTATAAGAAGTAGGCAGAAGCTGGATCATCTGCCACCAGTCCTCCTTGTCCCTGGAAGCAAGGAATGCCTCTCTGGCAGCATTCAGCTGTGCCACGGTAGCCTTCAATCCCCCGAGGTAGGGCTCCTTCAGATGCTCGCAGCTAAAATCCTCCAGGGTGAATTCCTTGGCATGGATCTTGTGCATGGTGGAGCAGGAATTGGCAACAGTGCCTACCTTATAGGTATCAAACTCCTTCCACCAGTAAAGAGGCGCTGTTAGATCCACATAGACCGTCAGCATCCGAAGATACTTGCGGTGCTCTGTTCCGGCGTGGGACAGACGGCTCATCAGATCCAGATCGGACTCCCCTACCGCAGGGATGCCTCCCTCAGAAAAATCAGTATCGGACTTTGCCCAGCTGTTCATGGGATTACGCATACCCCGAATGGCGGGCTCCCAGCCCAGGATCTCGGTTTTCTCAATGAGGATCATAGTCGTTACTCCTTTTATCTTTTTCGTTGAAAACAGTTTTGTACATATTGCTCGGCTTCACTGAGGCGCTGCTCCGGAACTCCGGCGCGCAGCAGGTAATCCCGCTCCTGCTCCACCGCCGCTCCGTGGCACACCCGATAGGCTCCCGCATCGCTTCCCAAACCGATCCGTGCGCCCATTTTCGCAGCGAAGGACACCTTCTCCTGTTGTTCCTCCAGCAGTGGGCTCAGCACGCTGTCGGGAAATCTGCCGTCACCCACAAGATTGCCAATGGTAGACAGAGTGGGCACCCACAGGCTTTTCCTCTCGCCCATGGCGCAGAGGCATTCCCGTGAGAGAAAAGCACCGTGCTCCACAGACTCTACTCCTGCCATGACAGCCGGAAGGACGGCGGCATCTCCATTGCCATGCACCATCACCGCAAAGCCACGGTCGTGGGCGGCCTCTATCAAAAAGCGGATCTCCTCCGCCTCCAGCGCCTCCTCGGTCAGTCTGTGGGGCGCAGAAAAATCAACCAGACCGGAGATCATCAGCTTGATAAAATCCGCCTTTTGTGCCTCTGCCTCATCTAACAAGTGCAGGTAAGAAGCGTGGTCGGTGTAGCCTCTGCCGACGATAGCGCCGTAATGTCCCAGCTTGTGAATGGGGAAGGCAGGACAGCGGTAGTCAATGCCGTATTCTGCTGCCAGTGCTCTGGCACGCAGAGCGACACCCAGGTGGTCGCCTCCATCCCGCAGAAAACGGACGCCCCTGTTAGCGTAATCTCTCAGGCGATCATGGATCCAGACTTCATCAGCTGCGGCCCTGTGGCGCTGCACAGCCTGCCGATAGTTCGCCCCGTCCATAAGCATATGTATGTGCAGATCCGCTGCCACGACGACACTCCCTTTCTCCGTCGATTATAGCCTTTTTTTTATAAAAAAACAAGCCCCCCATTCCTATCTGTAAAAGTTTCCTTTCCTACTTCCATTTTTCGCAAAACAGAGGTATAATATAATGTAATTTATTTTTCAAGAGGATACCCTATGAAACGAATTGTCAGTATGCAGGATCTGTCCTGCGTAGGCAAGTGCTCTCTGAGCATTGCGCTGCCTGTGCTTTCCGCCATGGGCATCGAATGTGCCTGCCTGCCCACTCAGCTGTTATCTGCCCACACAGTCTTTGACGGGTTCTACAGCAGAGATCTGTCCGACAGCTTCTCCCCCATCACCCGCCACTGGGAACAGGCAGGCTTGGGCTTTGATGGCATATATACCGGTTTTTTGGGCAGCGTTTCCCAGGTAGCTTCCGCCAAAGGTTTGGTGGAAAAGTTCCGTCGGGAGGGCAAGCTCTGCTTCGTGGACCCCGTCATGGCAGATCAGGGTGCCTTGTATCAGGGCATTGACCCCGACCTTCCCGATGCCATGCTGTCGCTGTGCAGGCACGCACAGATCATCACCCCCAATATTACGGAGGCATGTCTGCTCACCGGTATGGACTACCGCAGCTCCCACGATGAGCGCTACATCCGTTCCCTGCTGGAGGGGCTGCTTCATCTGGGCGTAGATACTGCCATTGTTACCGGAATTCACACAGATTCCGCCCATATGGGTGTTGCTGCCATGGGGCAGAATACCGAGCCGGCTCTTTATTTCACCGAGCACATCCCCGGTCTGTTCCACGGTACCGGCGATCTCTTCGCCGCTACCTGCGCAGGCGCACTGCTTTTGGGATACAGCGCCGCCGATGCCATCAGCCTTGCGGCGGACTATGTATTTTACACCATCCGCGCCACGGTCAATGACAGCGACGCACGCTGGTATGGCGTGAATTTCGAGCAGACACTTCCCTACCTTATGACCCGCCTGGGCAAAGTCAGCCGAAAGGAGGAATCCCTATGAACCGTCGCCTTGCCGACCAAACCCGGCAAAAGAAAGGGCTGCCCCTGTTTTGCAGTTTTGCGCTGCCCTTTGTGATCGCCTGTATTGCCTATGCCTTCCTGGGACTCTATCCCTTCGGAGATTATCAGCTGCTGGCCCATGACCAGTGGCACCAGTATTACCCCTTCTTCGTCTCCTTCCGTGAAAAGCTCATGAGCGGCGGTTCTCTGCAGTACACCTGGGATGTGGGTATGGGAACGGGCTATGCCTCCCTCTTCGCCTACTACCTGGCAAGTCCCCTGAACCTTCTGTCGGTGCTGGTCCCCTCTGCATATCTTCGGGAGTATTTTGCCCTGATGACCGTGCTGAAATTCTCCTTTGCCGGTCTGTTCTTCGGGGTTTTCCTCCGCACCGCCTTCCGCAAAAATGACATGTCCATCCCCTTCTTTGCCCTGATGTATGCCTTCTGTGCCTGGTCGGGAGGCTATGCATGGAATATTATCTGGCTGGACACCTTCGCCCTCCTTCCCCTTCTGATTGCCGGAACTGTAAGCCTGCTCCGCGAGGGTCGTTTCCGCATGTATGTCCTGGCGCTGGCTCTGAGTCTCTGGACCAATTACTATATTGCCTTCTTCTGCTGCATCTTCGTGCTGCTGTGCTTCTTCGGCTACTGCATCATCCGCTGGGCAGGTTTTGTCAACTTCCTGACCCGTTTTGTGCGGATCGGCCTGTGTACCCTCCTGGGCGTGGGTCTTGCAGCCGTTCTGCTACTCCCCACCCTGTTGGCGATGCAGACTACCTACTCTGCCACGGGAGAGGACTTCCATTTCCTGGCGCTGAATATTGTCACCGGTGCCAAGGGCAGCATTGCCGAGGACGGTTCTCTCTGGGAGCTGCTGAAAACCGAAACCCTCCCCGGTCTCTGGAACGGCACACGGCAGGTGCTCAGCAACCTGCTGCCCGGTCGGGAATTGACCAGCTTTGACCAGAAGCTGCCCAATCTCTACTGTAGCTTCAGCGCCGTGATTTTGATGATCTATGGCTTCTTCACCAAAAAAATCTCTCTGCGGGAGAAGCTGTTCAACCTGTTCCTGGTTATTTTCCTGCTTCTGAGCTTCCTGATCCGCGGTCTGGACTATATCTGGCACGGCTTCCACTTCCCCAATATGCTCTATTTCCGCTTCAGTTTCCTGTTCAGCTTTGTGGTGATCGCCGCCGCCTACCGCAGCTTCACCTGTCTCAGCAGCATTAAAAAGTGGTACCTTTTTGCAGTTTTTCCCCTGAGCGCAGCCTTCCTGGTGAACTATTTCTTCACGGAGGAAGATCTCAACATTCTTGTGGTCGTCATCTCCACGGTGGTAATTCTCAGTATGCTGACCATTTTGCTGCTCCATGACAAGCAGCGATCCCGTAAGCGCGTTGCTGCCTTTGGACTTTTCCTGCTGGTCAGCTGCGAGATGGTGCTGTGCTTCGGCATGTCTGTAGCGCAGATCGGCCGCACCACCCGGAGTATTTACCCCAAGGAAGCCCCTTATGTCCAGGCGCTGCTGAATTACGCCCGGGAGCAGGAAGGGGAAAATGCCTTCTACCGCACCGAGGTCACCGCCACCCAGACCCTCAACGATGCTGCTCTGAATAATTACAAAGGTGTCAGCATCTTTACTTCCTCTGCCAATGTGAATTTCAACCGCTACGTCCGCGCTCTGGGCGTGTCCTCCTGGCCGGGCAGCAACCGCTACTGCTACTATGAGTCCTCCCCCTTCTCCAACACCATGCTGGGTCTGAAATACCTGATTGATCGGGATGGGAACCATCTCAACACCGACTATAATCTCTGCGTTGCCTCCTCCGGCGATGTAAAGCTGCTGGAAAACACAGCCTATATCTCTACCGGCTTTATGACAGGCAGCGATTTCGCGGATTTCACCGCTTCCTACGTCAGCAACAACCAGAACGATCCCTTTAAGGATCAGAATACCATGTTCCGTCTTGCAAGTGGTCAGGATGCGGATCTCTACCGTTTCCTGAAGGTACAGGATCACAGTGCGCCGGAATTCACCTCTCTGATTGAAAAATCTGAGGGTAGATTCAGCTATTCTACCAAAGAGGTCACGGAAAAGAGCAGCTTCGAGATCACCTATATTGCCGACGAGAGCGGTCTGTTCTGCGGCAGCTGCAATAACCCCAGCGGTCTGGACACCTTCAAGATCTATGTCAATGACAGCTATGTCTGCTCCTACAACGTGAAAGCACGTTCTATTTTCACCATCGGCAGCCTGCAAAAGGGTGACGAGATCCGCTTTGCCTTTAACGTAAAACCGGACTACTCCGGCACCATCTACACCACTGCCGCCCGTATGGACGACGAGACCTTCCGCGCCGGTCTTGCCGCTTTGGCAGACGAGCCCTGGGTGATCACGGAGTTCTCCGACACTCGTATTTGCGGCACGGTGGAGGCGCTGGAGGACGGCTTCTTCTACACCTCCATTCCCTACGAGCCCGGCTGGCGTGCCTGGGTAGACGGGGAGGAAGTAAGTCTTGCAGAGGGCTATGATCCCACCTCCGGCGATGTTAAGACCAGCGACGCGGTGGTTTCCTTCCCCCTGACCAAGGGCAGCCATGAGATCCTGCTGAAGTACGAGACCCCCGGTCTGACCGTAGGCGCATGGATCTCCGGCATCTGTCTGCTGATCTTCCTGGCGCTTGCGATCCTGCTTCGGAAGCATCCGGTGCTGCTGCCGGATCGGGACTCCCGCAGAGAATACCACTATGTTCCTCAGGAAGAGGAGGAGGAAGAAACACAGGAGACGCCCCCCACCGCCGATCCTGCTATGCCGGAGTTTACCCTGGAGGATATTCTGCTGGAGCACGCTGCTATGGATGCGCTCCGCGCGGAGACAGAACCCTCACCGGAGGAAATGCCGGCGCTGATCCCCGAGGAATTGAGAATTCCCGACAGCCAACAGCCTCTGCCGGAACTGAATTCCCCGGAGGCACAACCGGAACCGGTTGCCGAAGACCTGCCGGAAACCCATAACGAGAATCTTCCCCAATAAATCACCTGCGCTCCATGACAGAATTCTGTCATGGAGCGCTTTATTCCGGATTGGGAATGTCTTCCCCCGACTTGCTTTCTGCACCGGGATATAGTAAAATAGATGCAACCTGACGAAAGGATACATAATTATGAAGTTACGTTGTCTTTGGCTGGTTGTGGCGCTGGCGCTGCTTCTGGGCTGCGCCGTTTCTGCCTCCCCGGCAGAGAAAAGCAAAACTCCCACTGCCCATGGCATTGATGTCAGCCATCATCAGGGTGAAATTGACTGGGATACCCTGGCACCCCATATCGATTTTGCCATTCTACGTGTTGGCTACGGTGCCAACGTCAGCTCCCAGGATGACCGGCAGTGGAAAAACAATGCCGATGCCTGCAGTCGCTTGGGAATTCCCTTTGGAGTGTACATATACTCCCATGCCATCAACAAGGAGCAGGCAATGGATGAGGCACAGCACGTGCTGCGGCTGATTGAGGGCTATTCCCTGTCCATGCCCGTCTATCTGGATCTGGAGGACGATCGGCTGCTGGAGAACTGCAGCAAGGCGGAGATTTACGAGAACGCAAAGGTATTCTGCGATGCTATGGAGGCGGCAGGTCATACTGTGGGCATCTATGCCAACACCAATTGGTGGAAGAATTACCTCACGGACCCCGGCTATGACCGATGGGATCGCTGGGTGGCGCAGTATTCCGACACCCTGAACTATACGGGAGAGTACTCCATGTGGCAGTACACCTCCAAAGGTGTGCTCCCCGGCATTACCGCCAATACCGTGGATCTGAATCACTGGTACGGCGAACCTCCCATTGCGGAGCATAGCTGCAATTACGAGGAACGAGTGCTGCGGCAGGCCAGCTGCACCAAGTCCGGCCTGATCCGCTATGTCTGCCCCATTTGCGGCGATTTCTATGAGACCATTGTCCAGGCATACGGCCATGATTGGGACGAAGGTGTGGTAACGCTGGAGCCTGCTCCCGGACAGGAGGGACTCCGTGAATTCACCTGCCTGCGCTGCGGTGAGAAGAAGGAAGAGCATATTCCCCCTTTGGGAGAGCCTCCGATGGAGGAACCGCCCATTGACCAGCCGCCGGTAGAGCAGCCCTGTGACGGCGGCGATAACTGCCCGGGAAGTCATTTCACGGATATGCCTGCGCCGGAGGATTGGGCGCACAGAGGCATTGATTTTGCACTGAAAAACGGTCTCTTTAACGGCATGGAGGAAACCCTGTTCTGCCCGGATGAAGCCATGAGCCGTGCCATGCTGGTGACGGTGCTCTGGCGCTACAGCGGCAGCCCCAAGGGCTATGAGAACGGTTTCTCGGATGTTGCGCCGGGACTTTGGTACAGCGATGCCATTGCCTGGGCAGCAGAAGAGAGCATTGTCAGCGGCATGGGAGAGGGATTGTTTGATCCCGACGGTCTTTTGACCCGTGAACAGCTGGCGCTGATTCTGTACCGCTTCAGCGGCGCTGAAGCGACAGGTTCTTCGGATCTCTTTGAAGCCTTTGCAGACGGAGATGCCGTTAGTCCCTGGGCGCAGGAGGCGCTTTGCTGGGTAGTGGAGGAAGGGCTGATCAGCGGCACTTTGGAGGATGAGGTTCTTTATCTGAAGCCCCGGGGCAGTGCCACCCGCGCCCAGATCGCCACCATCCTCATGCGCTATCTGGAAAGTTAATTCAAAAAACAGCAGGAGCGATCTCAGAAGATCGCCCCTGCTGTTTTACATCTTGCAAATAGATGTTTATCGGTGAGGCTAAGGACTAATAACTGATATGTAATGACCTTTGTCAAGAGGCAAAATGTCTGAAACAGAGATCACCACGGTATTGAATTGTCCAGAAGGCATCTGGAAAGAGTCCTGGTATCAGTTCTCGGCATTGGCCACTCTGATATACGCGGAT
>JAZNVK010000162.1:0-2014 GCA_045592805.1 Faecousia sp. | reverse complement strand
GGGTTCTTTCGCCGGTTCTTTCCCATTTGGTCAAATAATTCCTCTGTGTCATAATGTTAATCTCCTTTTAATGTTATTATTTGGAACTGCGGCGGGGCTGCCCCCGCCACAGCCGCCTGAAAATAGTTATGCTGCTGCGTATACGGCCGCAGCGGCGAAGGGATACCCGGATAATGAAATCCGGTAGTTGGTATCCGGGGTCTCAAAACAGACAGCCTCTGCAGAGTACTCCTGGATACCGGTTACCGTTGCGGTATGAAGCAGCTTGCCGTTATGGACGATAATTGCCTTGCGCCCGATCCGAATGGGCCGTACAGGGCTGCCGTCCAGAATCTCAGTTCGTTTCACCGGGTTCATTCGTTCTTTCCTCCTTTATCATTGATGTAGCAAAGCTGTTTTAGGGCAGTGTAGGCGTCGTACAACACCTGCCGCACCTGCTTCAATTTCATATTGTCGCTCCTTGCAATCTCCCGCAGAGTTTCGCCGGCACAGTACCGCCGAACGATTCCCATCTGCTTATCCGGGATATGCTGAGCCAGCTCGTGCAATAAGAGCCTGCTTTCCATCTTCATCATTTCGTTGTGACCGTATGGTATACGGCATTCGATGGGAAGCTCCTGCCCGGAATGGATACACACAAGATTGGCTACACGGTTTTGGCGCAGCAGACTCTTGTGGTAATTGAAGATCTCCCGGGACATATACCGATAGCAAATTGTGGAAAACGAGAAGCGTTGCAGATCTTCCTTGCTGAAATAATCCTGCACAGCCTTCAGGTATCCGAAAACAGCAACATCGTAATAATCCTCTTTGGAATAGTGATGCTTTTTCAGGTACTTGTAGATCAGCCGGTGATTCTTTGCCGCAAAGCAGACTTGTTCCGGAGTCAAAGGATTGTTACCCATCATGTAACCTCCTTGCGAAGTGGTAAGGACCACCCCGGAATACCGAGGCGGTCCTTGTTACATATTGGCAAAAAGATTGCCATGGGTCATTCTTAGCCCGGAAGCTCTTCGCGCTCGCCGTCAATGGTGGAGGGCAGTGCTGCAGCGGCGGTCTTACCCATAGGCAGGGCGTTGTCGTCACCGACAGCACAGACCACATCCTCAAACTGCTCTGCATTGTTTTCGGCACGCTGTTCCAGAATCAGCTTGATCTGCTCCTTGAAGGTGTTGGCATAAGCCCTAACCTCCTGAAGCTTTTCACCAGAGAAGTCGCCCAGACGGCGGAACACAGCAACGCCGTATTCTTCCTTGCCGTTGGATTCCTTCTTCAGGCTGATTTCCACAAGGCTTGCGTAGGCAGGCCTCTGCCGGATGGCAAATGCCTTCCGATAGAAGTCCTTGAATGCGCCGAGACTTGTGGGCGGCAGATTCAGCTGCAGAGGCAGATAATCGCCGCTGCGGAGCAGGTACAGAACACGGGAGTTCTTACAGGCCTTGCCGGCACCCTTGGTAGCGGAACCGTAAGCGTTCATAGCACAGGTAGCGCATGCGCCACCGGGGGTACCAATGCCGGTTTTGCCGTCTACAGAGCTGCAGAGGATCGTGTTGTCCTCTTTGCTCTGACCTTCTTCCCATAATGTACACTGATCGTGACTATGGAGAATGACGCCAACCAGCTTGGCTGTATATTCGGGGCGTTCAGCATCGTCAGTAGGAATCTCGAACTGAATAACACCGCCACCGGGGATCTTGGCACGGGTGAAGAAGACGGAAATACCGTCCATATCTTCGGCTAATTCCTCACGGGAAAAATCTCCGGTAGCACCTGTCATATCGGGGAGCTGAAAATCCAAAGTGGGATCATGTGCGGCTGCGGGGGTGGTCATAGCGGTTTCATTTCTATACATAGTTATTTCCTCCAAATTTTTTTATATATTTTTGTTTTCATTGTTAGGCTGCTGCCTGATTGATGTATCGCCAGATGTGGGGGCTCATGGTCAGGATCTTATAGCCAACGCCTTCCAGCTCTGTGGAACGGTCATAGCTTTCAACATCCTGGGCAAAGCGGG
>JAZNVK010000161.1:0-6900 GCA_045592805.1 Faecousia sp. | reverse complement strand
GGCCGTTACCCCACCAACTATCTAATCAGACGCGAGCCCATCTTTCAGCGATAAATCTTTGGCAACAGAGTCATGCGGCTCCGTTGCATTATGCGGTATTAGCAGTCGTTTCCAACTGTTGTCCCCCTCTGAAAGGCAGGTTGCTCACGCGTTACTCACCCGTTCGCCACTAAGCTATCTCTTCCGCTCCGAAGAACTTCCAAAATAGCTCCGTTCGACTTGCATGTGTTAGGCACGCCGCCAGCGTTCGTCCTGAGCCAGGATCAAACTCTCTATGATATGGTATCTTAATCACTCCGAAAAGTGAATAAAATCAAATCATCTTTCGTTCGCTCTTAGCTTACTCAAGAATTTCTCGTTGGCTATTCTTGCACAATGTCTCAATTTCGACATCTCAAGAACAACTTAATTTTATAATCAAATTGTCCAAGGTGTTTGTTCATGTTTCTCGTTGTTTAATTTACAAGGTACACCCTGTTTTAGGCCCTCAGGAAAACCCGTGGGCGAAACAGCTTCGATATAATATCACGCACTTCCCTTTTTGTCAAGCACTTTTTTCAAAATATTTGAAAATTTTTGAAATATTTTTTGAACAGCTTCGAACCTTGCAATTTTGATGCATTCCGATATATAATGAGAGGCAGAAATACATAGAAAGGGCTGGATTTTGGATGAAAAGACGGTTGATTTGTCTGGTTTTAGGGCTTTGTTTACTGTTTTCCGCTGTTCCCAATGCTTTTGCGGCGGAATTTACGGATCTGGAAGGCCACTGGGCGGAGGGATACATCTATAACGCCACCCAGATGGGTTTGTTTCAGGGTGTCAGCGAAACGGAATTTGATCCCGACGGCACCATGACCCGTGGCATGTTCGTCACGGTTCTGGGACGCATGGAGGGCGTGGACACGGAATTCTGGAGTTCGGAGGCTGCGCCGATATTCTTTAAGCAGGATGTGGACGAGCTTGCCTATTATGCGCCCTATGTGAGCTGGGCGGTTTGCAACGGCATTGTCAACGGCATGAACGACGTACTTTTTGCCCCCAACGACCCCATATCCCGTGAACAGATGGCCAAGCTGGTCTGCTGCTATCTGGAGCGTATGGGCTATACCCTGACTCCCCTTGCAGAGGGTATTGTCGTGCCTGAGATATTTTCTGATGCAGAAGACATTGCGCCCTGGGCTGCGGACTATGTAGATCTGATGCGCAGTGAGGGAATTCTGGGCGGTTCTCCCGATGATGAGGGAAATCTGCAGTTCCTGCCCCGGGATTCTCTGACCCGTGGGGAGTGCACCGCTGTGCTTTGCAGAATTCTGGAGCGGCTGGAACCGGTTTTTGGCACAGGCAGCGCTCCGGCGGAGAGTATTGCCTTCGAAGAGAAGGATGTGCGCCTGAGTTTGGGCGAGACTTATGAGCTGCTGCCGCAGATTTTGCCGGCGGAAGCCCAGCCCCAGCTAGTTTGGCGCAGCTCTGACAGTGAGATTTTTTCGGTGGATCAGCAGGGTCTGGTGACCTGCCTTGCGGAGGGTGAGGCAGTGATCAGCGTGTATACGGGCAGCGGCCTGTTTGCACAATGCAATTTCTCCTGCCGCATGGATCTGGCCAGCGCCGATGAGACCTATGAGGAAAAATGTATGCGAGTTTTCGGTGAGGTGGTGGAAGATCCCAAATATTACTACGCAATTTACGACGAAAACGGCAACTATGTAGATCAGGATTATGAGCGAGCCAGAGAGGATCTGGTGGAGATTACCGTGGACGTGTGGGATCTGCGCTCCGACGGCAGCAAGTACACCCGTCAGTTTACCATTCTGGTACATAAAAATCTGAAGGATACCTATATTCAAATCTTCAAGGAGATCTACGAGGGCGAGGAGCAGTTCCCCATCCACTATCTCTCCGGCTTTAATGAGGCCGGACGCTCAGAGCATACGCTGGGGCTGGCGGTGGACATCAACCCCGACGAAAACTACTATTATAATTCCAAAACCGGCGAACAGGTGGGCGAATACTGGAAGCCCGGCGAAGACCCCTACTCCATTCCCTTAGACGGCGAGGTGGCCAGAATCTTCAACAAGTACGGCTTCAAGCAAGGCATCTGGAGCAGCTCGGTGGATTATATGCATTTCAGCTATTTTGGAACTTAATATAAAATGGGGGGTGCGCAGGTTTTTGGCCTGCGCAGCGCCTTTTTCGGGAACGGGGGTTATGGAGAAGTTGAAATGAAGTTTGTTATTTCGGGGATCAGGCGATGGGGGCGCTCCAGCCATTGGCATCGGTGTCGCCGGGGATCGTGGCGATCCAGGCGGTCTTGTTCTGGTTGTTGCGGTTAAAGTGGGCATAGGCGCTGTCGCCGTAGTAGATGCAGGTTCTTGCCAGGTTGGCGGCGTTGACATCGTTGGAGGCCACATTGCTCTTGGCATAGGCTTCGATGCTGTAGCCCACGTTCTGAGAGGCAACTTGATCGCCCACATAGGCCACGAAGTAGTACATATTGCGCATATCCACGGACTTCACGCCGGTGAAGGTGACCTGGAGGCGACCATCGTCCAGCTCGGTGAACTCGGTAAGGGTGGCAACTTCTTCACCATTTTCGTTGAGAACTTTAACGGAGGTGATATCAGATTCGGTGTAGACCTCAGCAATGGTCAGCTTGGCATTGAGCTCGGTCTTATCCGCAAAGGTGACGGAGAAGCCCATCTTGCTGACGGCGGTGATGCTGCGGTCATTTTCTGCCACAGTCTTGACATCGGTCAGCTCGGCGGAGAGCTCAGTGGTGGCATACTGCTGATATGCATCCAAGCCGGCATTGACCAATTCGTCTGCACGGCGGTCAAAGGCCACCTGCGCAGCGGCGCCGTAGTTCAGGCAGTCGATGAGCATGGTGAACAGGGTTGCATCGGTTGCGGGATCATAATAGTCGAAGCAGAGCTGTGCATAAGCCAGGACGGAGTAGGTATCCACAGTGGTATAATACTCCTTGCCGTCAGCATCAAAGAAGTGGAGCACAGCACGCAGCTCGCTGCCCATTTCCACAGACTGGATACCGGGAAGGCTGAAGAGCATACGGGTTTCGTCGGTGGCGAGATCGGGATAGAGGGTAACAGTTTCCACGGTCTTAGCGCCGCCACCCATGGGATAGCGATCCTTCTCAACTACCAGGTATGCGCCGTCGGTGACATAGTTAGGAACGGCTGCCAGAATATCAGAGAGCTTGATGCGGTAGTTCATCTGCAGGTCAGAGTTAAAGGAGACGGTATGGCTGAACTTAACAGTGACCTCGGTAGGTTCTACCACTTCCGTTGCGCCGCAGAGGGTGCAGCTGCCGTTTTCATAGCTATGACCCAGAGCGGGCAGAACGGTATCGGTGATCTCGGTAGTGCAGGCGGCATCGGCATAGACCTTGCCGCAGGTGCAGGTGAAGTAGGAGACGTTGCCTTCCGTGGTGCAGGTGGGAGCCACAGCCTCGGTCTCGGTGACGTTGGAGGCGCAGGCGTGGGTATAGGTAGCGGAGGGGTTGCGGAACCAGCCGTCACGGATGGCGGAGGAGCAGACGATATAGAGCATCTCGCCCTTGGTCATGTTGACGGTCATGGTGTTGGGTGCGAAAGCACCCTCCAGAGAACCGGCGGAGAAGACCAGGGTATCAGCACCGTTGATCGGAACCGGGCTATCCTCTACAAATGCCCGGGCGGTGATATTCTCGTTGCCGTGGGTCTCAAAGTAGACATCCAGAGTGCCGGAGGCAGGGGCCTTAAAGCCGTAGACCACCTTGGAGCCCTGTTCACCGGTGAAAAAATGGGTCTCCTGCACGAAGAGCATCTCCACATAGCGGTTAACATCGAAGGAATAGGCATTCTGCTGCCATGCAATAGCGGCATCGGCGGGATAGTAGTCCAGCAGGCCGTACTTGCCGGTGCCACGGAAGTCGTACATATAGAACCAGCCGTTGTTATCCTGCTTGCCCCAGTTGGAGGAGGCGGCGGCATAGGTCAGGCCGGTGTAGTCCACCTCGTCGTTGGTGGAGAGGTAGGTGACCTGATAATTCTTCAGCCAGCCCTCCCGGTTTGCGCCGGAGGTGCCGCAGACGATATGGACCATCTCGTCCTTCTTGACGTTCATAGTCAGCTCGGTGGCGGTCATGGCACCGGGGAGGGTGCCGGTGGTGGTGAAGGTGACACGGTCGGAACCGTTGATGGTCTGGAGCTTGTCGCCCACATAGACCTGGGCAAACATATCAGCAATGCCGTGGGTCTCAAAATAGAGCTTGATCTGGCCGCCCACCGGTGCCTTGAAGGCATAGACGGGACGGGTGCCGTTCTCGCCGGTGAAGAAGGATGCCTGGTTGATAAAGAACATCTCCACGGTGGTGCTCAGGTCGGAAGCATAGGCATTCTGGCGCCATGCGACACTGTCCTCGGCGGTATAGAAGGGCATCTCATGGATCGCACCGTCTGCCAGCTTGTACATATAGTACCAGCCGTTGTTGCCCTGGGTACCCCAGGCATTCATGTCGGGAGACAGGGTCTGGCCGGTGTAGTCCACGCTCTCCTTTACGGAGAGATATTCTACCTCGTAGCCACCGATCCATGCCTGACGCTGGGCGTTCATATCAGAGGAGTAGAATTCCACATAGACCATCTCATCCTTGCTCACATCCAGGATCAGCTCGGTCTTGGTCATGGCACCGTCAAAAATACCGGTGGTGCAGAGGGTCAGCTCGTCCTTACCGCTGATCTTCTGCAGCTTATCGCCCACATAAACCTGCATCTTCATCTGCTCGGTGGAGTGGGTCAGCATGGTCAGAACGATGCGGCCGGTAGCGGGCGCCTTGTAGGCATAGACGGGACGGGTGCCGTTCTCGCCGTAGAAGCAGGCACTCTGGTTGATGAAGAACATCTCCACGGTGGTGCTCAGGTCGGAGGCATAGGCATTCTGACGCCAGCCTACCTCGTCGGTGGAGCCGTAGAAGTTCATCTCATGGTAGGTGCCGTCTGCCAGCTTGTACATATAGTACCAGCCGTTGTTGCCCTGGGTGCCCCAGGCAGCGCTGTCGGGAGCAGCCACATCCCCTGCGCCAACGGCAAAAACACCCATGGACAGCAGACCCAGCAGCATCACGAGGCACAGCAGGAACCCCATCGTACGCTTCAGTTTCATAATGTATCCCTTCCTTTTGTATAAAATCTATGCAGTAAATGACTACGTATTTATTCTATTATGATTTTTGAGTCATATCAATACGTTTATCCGCCAAAAAATCCGTGCGTTTTTTATTAAAAATAAACAAATTGCCCCAATTTTTTCCGCGGTTTACGGCGCAGATACTGCAAAACCGCGCGGATGGTTACGTAGTCAGCCCGTCTGACAAAACGGGCTTTGCAGCTGTTGGGCAGCACATGGCCGTTCCTTTGCAATCCCATCCCCAAAAGAGACAAAGGAGCTGCCTCCGTGTTGAGGCAGCTCCTTGATTCAGCGGGATTTAATATGTTTGAAATTACCGTAGGTCTCGTTGACCAGCTCAAAGTAGGCAAAGGTGTTGTGGTACTTTGCCACGATATTCTGAAACTCGTGGAGCTGGTGCTTGTTGATGATGCAGATCAGAACAGATTTTTTCGCACCGGTATAGGTGCCTACAGCGTCGATCTGGGTGCAGCCGTGATGGAGCTTATCCCGAATCTCAGCGATAAATTCGTCTTTATGATCGGTGATCACCGTGAATTTGTACGCAGTTTTGCTGGTTTTCAGCATCTGATTTCCAACAAAGGAAGAAATAAAGCAGTAAAGGACACACAGCGCCATGGGCTTGTAATTCAGAGCATCCTCGGCGTAAACAAAAATAGAGGCAATAGCCACAAAACCATTCAAAACGAAGGTCACCGCAAAGAAGTTGGTGCCGGGCTTCACCTTGTTGATATAGCGGGAGACCACATCGGTGCCGCCGGTAGAGCCGTTACAGCGGAAACAGGTGCCATAAACAACGCCGCCGATGACGCCGCTGAGGATCACAGGGTAAACGGTGTCATGTCCCTGGGTATTGTACTGGATAAAGTCCAGTGTTGAGCCCTGCAGGAGCAGCACTGTAACAGAATAGATCAGAGAAAACAGCATGGTCTTGATGGCAAAGCCCTTATGCACCAGAAAATAGGCCGCAACAGACAGAGGAATATTGATCAGCAGCGACATATAGCTGATACTGAAGCCGGTTTTATACTGGATCATGGTAGCGATACCGTTGAGACCGGCAGGCGCAAAATTGTTGCTCTGAATGAAAATATAGTAGTTAAAGGCAAACAGCACCGCAACCAGAACGATACTGCAGTACTCCCAGGCTTTTTTCATCTATCCTGCCCCCTTTTTTGCAAAACAAGTATACTGCCACGGCATGGAAAAATCAAGAGGCAATTCCGTCAAAATCCTCCCCCGGTGAGCCATGGGGAGAAAAGCAAAAATCGGCCGAGCTGTTTGGGAACGAATCACGAAGGGCTAAGGACTAAGGGTTAAGGACTAATAACTAATAACTAATGACTGAGGTGTGCCTTCGGCACGGATTTGGAATTATTAGCCCGTCAAGCAGAAATTTGCCGAACAGTTTGGCGCAACCAAAGGCTCCCGTATTAGGAGGATTTTAAGGCCATGAATCAGGTATCAAATACGCAATGTCATTGCGAGGCCACTTGTGGCCGTGGCAATCCGCATCCTTCAAACCCTCCGTTTTATACCAAATTCCCATATAATCGAAACATTTAGGGGAACGGATTCCCACGTCGGGCTTACGCCCTCCTCGGAATGACATGACTTTTCGGTAGCCTGTTCCTCTATTGAAAAGGTGGATTTGGGCAAAAGCATACAGTTCGAGAAACATCTATTTACCTTTTATTCTATTCTCGTGGGTGGAGT
>JAZNVK010000160.1:0-9964 GCA_045592805.1 Faecousia sp. | reverse complement strand
ACCGCTTGGCCTCCGACTTACCGTCGAAGCGCAGGTAATCGATGCCCATGAGGGTGCCCCAGGCGGCATCATTCTTGCCGATGCAGGTGAAGGTCAGAGTGTGCTCTCCGGCAGTCAGCTCGATGCCCTCGATGACGGAGTTCTCTACCTTAATCACGGTGGAGAAGAAGTCCAGCACATCGCCCACCTTGTTGCCGTCCACATAGACTTCATACTGACCAAAGTCACCGGCGCAGGTTTTGGCCACGGTGAGATCATAGGTGGCGGTCTGGGGAACGGTGATGGTATAAGTTGCGCTCTCGCCTACGGCAGGTCTCCAGAAGAGGTGGCTGCCATCGTCGGAAATGGCAGGATCCAAGCCCTGATCGTGAGGCGTTTCGGCAGAGGTGTAGCTCTCCAGCACACGCAGCAGGTCGGCAGAGCCTCTGTAGTAAGAGGATACATCCTGAGAAATGGGCTCGTCGGTGGAGATACCGTTCATGGTGATATAGTCCAGGCCGAAGACAACGCCCGAGGAGGCATCGTTCTTGCCGGTACACTTAAAGCTCAGGACATGGGCGCCTTGCAGGACGGGAACATCTGTCAGAATGACCTTGCTTACGGAGAGAGAAGAAGAATAACCGTCCAGTTCGCCGATCTTCGTGCCGTCCAGAAGAATATCATACTTGCCGAAATCACCGAAGCAGGTATGGGCGATTTCGAAATCATAATAGCCGTTCTCGGGAGCCTCCACAGTAAAGCCCAGCTCATCGCCCACGGCAGGTGCCCAGAACAGGTGGCTGCCATCGTCAGAGATAGTTGCATCCAAGCCCTGATCCACAGGGCCACCGGAGGTGGTGTAGGAGCTGATCATGCCCAGCAGCTGGGAAGAGCCCTTGAAATACTGGCTGGATTCCTCCGGAACAAAGGGCTTCTCACCGATAACACCGTCGAAGCGCAGGTAGTCGATGCCCATGAGAGTGCCCCAGGCGGCATCGTTTTTGCCCACGCAGGTGAAGGTCAAAGTGTGCTCTCCGGCGCTGAGCTCCAGATCGTGGATCACAGAGGGTGTCACAGTTACTGCACCGTTGAAGAAGTCCAGCGTTCCGACTACTGTGCCGTCCACTGAGACATCGAACTTACCGAAGTCGCCGGCGCAGGTCTTGCCTACAGTCAAATCATAGGTGGTAGTCTGGGGAACAGTAACGGTGAAGCTCAAGGATGTGCCCTGTGCGGCGGTGTACCAGAACAGATGGCTGCCGTCATCGGAGCCGTTGGCCATATCCACACCCTGATCAGCAGGAGCTTCTGTAGAGGTATATTCCGTCATGGAACGGAGCAGGTCTGCGGAACCTCTATAGTAAGCGGAAACATCCTGATAGAGGCTGTCAGCTGTCGTCTCGCCCTTCAGGGAGATATAGTCGATGCCCAAAACCGTACCCACAGAGGCATCGTTCTTGCCCACGCAGCGCAGGGAAAGGGTATGTTTACCCTTTAAGATGGGAACATCTTCGATGGTAGCGGTTTTAACCGCAAGGGTTGTGCTGTAGGCATCATAGGTCTCACCGATCTTCACGCCGTCCAGCAGGAGTTCGAACTTGCCGAAGTCCGTAAAGCAGGTATAGGCAGCGGTGAGGTCATAGTAGCCATTTTCAGGAACGCTGAAGGAGAAGTGCGCAGTATCGCCTACCCCAGACAGCCAGAACATATGGCTGCCGTTATCAGAGATGGCAGGATCCAGCCCCTGATCGACGGGGGCATTGGCTGCCTGATAGCCGCTGAGCATGGCCAGCAGATCAACAGAACCGCCAAAGTACTGTTCTACCGTTTCCGGTTCAAAGGTGATATCAGAAGTAGAGATGAATTCCAAATAGTGCAGACCTAAAATATAGCCTGCAGAGCTGTAATTCTTGCCGGTACAGACGACTTTCAGGATATGCTCGCCCTTGGTGACGGTGCGGGTATCCAGCACCACATTGGTCTGATCCAGAGAGGGAGCAAAGAAATCCTCCTCGCCCAGGAGCTCGCCGTCCAGGTAGAAGGCATAGGTGCCATAGTCATAGGCATGGGTCTTGCTGAGGACGATCTGATATTCATCGGTCTCCGGCAGCTCCAGCAGGAACTCCATGTACTTATCCTTGGAGGTGGGAGGCCAGAAGAGCTGCACATCGCCAAACCACTCATAGGTATCGTGGACATTGATCATGCCCTGGAGTACGGGCTCGACGGCGGTGTTATCAGCGATCTTGCGGCTGATCAGATAAGCGCCGGGATAGAAGGTCGTTTCGCCGGTGAGGATGTCGTTATTGAAAATACGCTCCTCCGCCGTGGGGCAGACAGCCACATGGTTTCCGCTGGTCTCCTTGGTCAGATAGAAGAAGGTGGTTGCGGCATAGGAGGCGGATTCCTCATTGTAGTATTTCTCAATGTTGGCATCGAAGGATTCATGGAAGCAGATGCTGTCTAAGAGGTGAATGCGGTAGTTCATCTTGTCGCCGTGCATCTGTACCTGATAGTCGCCTGTCCAGATGTCATCATCGTTGATGGGCTGGCCGCAGTAGGCAAAGTCAAACTGACCGGAGTCACACCAGGCATAGCAGAAATAGTCCTCAGAGCCTGTGCCGAACCAGGTGGGCATCTTCTCGCCGTCGATGAAGAATTTCTCGTCGCCTTCGCCCCACCAGATACGGTCAATGATCTGATAAATGTGAAGGTTGGTACCGACAAAGCGTCCCTCGCCCTCTACGTAAAGCATATGGGCATCGGGCCAGCGGTCGTCGTAGCGGGTATAGCTGCGCTGCCAGTTGGCATGGAAACGGGTCAGGCCGTTGGCTTGCTCGTCGGTAAGAGCCTCTTCTTTAAAGGTGGCATCCACCTGACGGGCGGTAGCAGAATTGTTGGTCAGGGTGATCTTTGCGGCATTGAAGGGCATATACCACTGAGAATACATCACCTGATCGGCAGTCGTGCCAAAGGCCACTGCATCCCATTCGTTCTGATACAGGCCGTAGACATTTCCGTAGAAATCCGCCACGGGAAGGCTGACCGCCGGAGTCTGGGCATCGTCCCAGTACATATTGATAACCCACTGTGTCAGGGAGGTCTGGTCGTCAAAATCCTCCCGAGGAATGTCAATCTTCATGGTGGTTGCGGAAATGGCACCGGCAGTGGCGCTTTCATAAAGGGTCACCGTCTCACCGGGTTGTACCGTATCGGAATAAAGTGTTTCGCCATAGGGCACGGTCTCATCCTTTAGTGCAGCGTTGGCCTCTGCCAGTGCAGCATGGTTTTCCTCGCTCATGGGCCAGGTGAAGGACTCCACAGAGGCGCCATCCTCCAGATCGTAGTAGCCTACAATATAATACATGGAGTCCCGCTCCTTCAGGTCTACCTCCACAATGCAGGATTCATTATAAGGAATGGGTACAAAGAGATTACTGGCGCCCTGGTAGCCATCCTCAAAGCCGGACATATTGACATAGTTGGTCTTGAAGCTCAGCTCGTCATACCGGGAGAAATAGGAGCCACGGACAAAGTCGATCACAGTGGTATCCACCACCAATTCGCCGTCAATCCAAATATGCATGTTGATCTCCCAGTCCTGGCCGATCCAGATGCGGTTCAGGTAACCGGGGCCTTCCAGATTTGCCAGCATGCGATAGCCGTTATCGGGATTGATGCCGGGGTAGCCGGTCATATCCAGATTGCTGTCGCCCCAATACTCATAGAGGCCGGTCTCTTCATTGTAGGTGGAGGCAGGGTCACGGGATGTTACCTGCTTGCCTCCCTCCCCTGCCTTGGGGGGTGTGGCCAGGTAGCTCATGTCGTAGGTACGCCGCACAATGTCTTTGTAGGAATAATATGTACCTTCTGACGCTGCGGCGCTCTCATTTTCGTCCGTATCTGTGGCAAAAGCCGCTATCGGAAGCAGGCTAAGCATCAGACACAACACCAAAATAATGCTTAAAAGACGCTTTTTCATTGATTTTCCTCCTTTTTTTGATTCGCACTTTTATGATTTATGGGATTTTGTACAAAAACAAGCTTCCACAAACCAACTTTGTCAAGCAATTTGATTATATCATCTTGACAGAGCTGGTACAATGTCGTATACTATCGATATTGTCCATTATTTTCCTGTTTTCGGAGGCATACGATGCAAGTACGAAATATCTTCTACGACAGAATTGACACCGCCCCTTCTCTCTGCCTTGGCAGTGACAAATACCACACCCTCGCCATGATCCGAAATCCGGCCTCTTATCTTTGGGATGGAGACCGGGAGAGCTCCGAAAAGGATGCCGTGGTCTTTCTCCTGCCGGGGCAGCAGATCGAAATTGTGCGAAGTAGTGAGAGCTTCGTCTATGAGCTGGTGGAGTTTATCCCGGAAAACTGGGAGTGTGATATTCCGGCGTCTCTGCGTTTACCCGCACCGGTCAATTTTCCCTCTGCGGTAATCCATCTCTCTGCCTCTGTTAAATTGATGTATGATACTTTCTATTCGGCAGATAATTTTCGACTGGAGAAGATCTGCCACTACGTGATGCTGGTACTTTACGGCTGTGCGGATGGAGATGTACGAATCCAAAACGCATCAAAGCAGGAGTTGCTGCAGCACAAGCTACGGCGGCTGCGTGCCATGCTCTCGGACTACCCTACCAAAAGCTGGAGCATCAGAGAGGGTGCAAGGATCGTGGGACTCAGCATTTCACGCTTTGCGGCTGTGTACAAGAAGCAGTTTGGGCTCACCTTTATGCAGGATGTCATCAAGGCGAAAATCCGCCATAGTCGGACATTGTTACTAACCACGGATCTATCCGTGGAGCAAATTGCTTCTGAGCTGGGATACAATACCGTAAAGCTCTTTTACCTTCAGTTTAAAAATGAAATGGGGCGTACACCGTCAGATTATAGAAAATCAAATGTACAGGCAATTTGAAACGGGAAAATAGCGTGTCATTATTCAAAGCAGAATCTATTGCGAAATGTATTACATATAGAAAGTGCCGTGGGAATTTCCCACGGCACTTTTGCGTTGATGTATGAATTATTTGGTCAGGCTGTCGAAGTAGATTTTGGCGCTGTCGCCGTAGTAGATGCAGGCTTTTGCCAGGTTGGCAGCGTTGGCATCGGTGGAGGCGATGTTGCTCTTGGCGTAGGCTTCGATGCTGTAGCCCACGTTCTGGGAGGCTACTTCTTCGCCAACGTATGCCACGAAGTAGTACATGTCACGCATGTTCACAGACTTAACACCCGTGAATGTGACTTGGAGACGGCCATCGTCCAGCTCGGTGAACTCGGTGAGAACTGCGACTTCCTCGCCGGACTCGTTGAGAACCTTGACAGAGGTGATGTCTTCCTTGGTGTAGCCTTCGGCAACGGTCAGCTTGGCGTTGATCTCGGTCTTATCTGCAAACGTGACGGTGAAGCCCATGGCGGTAACGGCGGTGATGCTGCGGTCGTTATCCACGTAAGTTCTCACATCAGTCAGTTCGGCGGACAGCTTGGTGGTAGCGTACTGCTGATAGGCATCCAGGCCGGCATTGACCAGTTCGTCTGCACGGCGGTCGAAGGCCACCTGAGCGGCTGCACCGTAGTTCATGCAATCGATGAGCATGGTGAAGAGATAGCCGTCGGTTTCAGGGCTGTAGTAGTCGAAGCACAGCTCCGCATAGGCCAGGACGGAGTAGGTATCTACAGTGGTGTAGTACTCATTGCCGCTTTCATCGAAGAAGTGCAGCACGGCTCTCAGTTCGCTGCCCATTTCTACGGACTGGATGCCTGCCAGATTGAAGAGCATACGCTCTGCATCGGTAGTCAGGTCGGGATAGAGGGTAACGGTTTCCACGGTCATAGCACCGCCGCCAACGGGATAGCGATCCTTTTCCACGGTCAGGTATGCGCCATCGGTAACGTAGTTGGGAACGGCCGCCAGAATGTCTTCCAGCTTGATGCGGTAGTTCATCTGCAGGTCGGAGTCGAAGGACACGGTATGGCTGATCTTGACCGCAACCTCGGTGGGCTCGGCAGGGATGACCTCGGGGTAGACTACGGAGAGGGTGTTGTTCACCAGATCGTAGGTGAAGGTGTAGATACCGGCTGCTGAGGTGGTCAGAGTGGCATTGGTGTTGTTAGCGGCGGAGAAGGAAATGCCGCTGACAGTGCCGGTGATGGTCTCTACGCAGCTGGTCCAGATGCCGTTGTTGACGATCTTGAACTGGTAGGCGGTATCGGCCTCCAGCTCCAGGGTCAGGGTGGCTACGGTGTCGGTGGCCTCAGCCTTCTTGAACTCATTTGTAAGAGTGTTCCAGCTGTTGAATTCGCCGGCCATGTAAACGTCGGTAGCCTGAGGATCAATGGCAGGGACATCGGCCAGAGAGTCGTACCAGGTGCTGCTCTTGATGTCGTAGTACTTGCCATCCATGCCGGTCAGGTCGCCGGTCTGAGAACCGCTGTTGTTATTGAAGATCAGCATGTCGTTGGAGGCGGGGTAGGTGTAGCTGTAAACATCAAAACCGTTGACGGTGTATTCGGTCTTGGTCATGACAGTGCCGGGCCATGCAACCTCATAGGAACCCACAGAGCACCAGACATAGGCATAGACCTGAGCCCAGTTAGAGGAGTTGATGGCGTAGACGGTCATGGTCTGAACAGGCTCGGCTGCACCGCAGATACAAGCGCCGTTTTCATAGGTATGAGGAGCAGTTTCGGTAAAGCCGCAGGCGCAGGAAGCGGTGTGGGTATCGCCGTTGTCTGTATAAGTGCAGTCATGCTCATGCTTCACATAGGAGATATCCTTCACGGAGAAGCCATTATTGTTAGAACCCCAGAGGCCGATCTCCACATTGGGATCTTCGTCGGCAGGAGTCATGGTCCAGGTGTAGGTCTCAACGCCCGTGGGAGTGCAGGTAACGGTCAGATCGCCGCCGTTTCTTCTGGAGATATTAAATGCAAAGTAGCCGTCGGTAGAATTTGTCCAATTGCCGATCTGGGGGATCCAGTGTGCGCCCACATCGGTGTTATAGCCGTCTTCCAGGAAAAGGCCGAGAATTCTGATGTACGTACGGGCACCGGGATCGGTCTTCAGAGAGAAGCTAAAATCAAAACTGTCATCCGCCAGGATCGACTTCCAAACACGTCCATCGGTGCCTGCAGCATTGGCAGCATTGGCATCCCAGAAGGTCAGGCTGTCTTCGGTAGCGGTCCAGTAGGTCCAGGTGCCGAAATCACCGCTCCAGCCAAAATCGCCGGGGCGCTTAATCAGTTCAGGGGTAGTTGCCTCAGCGGCATAGGTCATATTGCGAACTGCAAAGCCATTATTATCACTGCCCCAGAGGCCAATCTCAACACCGGGAATATCGTTGGTCACAGCTGCAGTATAGGTATAGGTAATACCACCGGTAGGTGTGACATAATAAGTGAGATCGCCGCCATTTTCACGGGTAACAACAAAGTTTACATAGCCATCTCCGGAGAGGAGCCATGTTCCTACACCCGGAATCCAAATACCTCCGTCAGCAGTAACACCGAGTTCAATGAAGCCGCCCTTATGGGCAATGTATGCACGGGCATTGGGATCTACCTTAAGATCAAAGGACCAGGTAAAGCTCTGATCTGCAAGAATATCCTTCCAGATTCTGCCGTTGGCGCCGACTGCCGCAGCAGCGGTAGCATTTGTCAAGGCGAAGGTTCCTGCATCGGTGGCTGTCCAGTATGCCCAGTTCGAGCCATCGGAGTTCCAGCCAAATTCACCGGGATTATGATCCACGGAGTTCTTATAGCTCATATTGCGGAAAGCAAAGCCGTTGTTGTCGCTGTTCCAGAGGCCAATTTCAACGCCCGGGGTTTCGTTGACGACAGCAGCGGTCCAGGTATAGGTAGCACCGCCGGTAGGAGTGGCTGTATACTTAAGATCGCCACCGTTTTCACGGGTAATTACAAACTTGATATAGCCGTCAGTGGGCACCATCCAGCTACCGGCAGCAGGAATCCAATAAGCGCCGTCAGCAGATACGCCGGCTTCAATGAACATGCCCATATGCGCAATATATACTCTGGCATTGGGATCGACCTTTAACTCAAAGCTCCAGGTAAATGTAGAATCAACAAGGATGTTCTTCCAAATACGACCGTTGGCACCGGCTGCTGCCGCAGCAGTAGCGTCGGTAAGTGCAATATCGCCGGACTCATTGGCCGTCCAATAGCTCCAGTTGGATCCATCGGAGCCCCAGCCAAAGTCTGCAGGGGTAAGATCTGCTGCGGATGCTGCAGGGAGCAAACCGAGAAGCATCACAAGTGCGAGTGCAATGCTGAGTAGTCGTTTCATAGTATTACCTCCATTTTGTTAAGTAGTCTAATGATATCATAATTCTATACCAAACATTTTGCAAATCCAGATTTGGGATTTTTCACAATTTTAAGACAGAAAAAAGAAAAATACAATTCATTTCGACGAAATGCTTAAAGCAAACATCAAAGTCAGCTGTCGATACTCAGACAACGCAGTGATGCAGCTGCTTTAATTATATCGCTGTGAAATCGATGAAACAATCCGTTTTTCTATTGTGAAAGTACAAATTCCTGCTGCGATTACGAAGATAATTATACCTTCATCACACTCCGGCTCGGTGATATTACGGTCTAACATATTGTTGTCGTCCCTGCAGGTTTCTATGATCGTTTATATAGGAAAAGCGCCGTGGGATTTTTCCCACGGCGCTTGTTGCGTTGGTTTGGGGTTTTCTGTCCGTTTGATTGGTTGGGAGTGCCTGGTCAGGACGGAAAATTCTGCCTTTTTTACTTGGTCAGGCTGTCGAAGTAGATCTTGGCGCTGTCGCCGTAGTAGATGCAGGCTTTGGCCAGGTTGGCGGCGCCGGCATCGGTGGAGGCGATGCTGCTCTTGGCGTAGGCTTCGATGCTGTAGCCGACGTTCTGGGAGGCCACCTGATCACCTACGTAGGCCACAAAGTAGTACATATTGCGCATATCCACGGACTTCATGCCGGTGAAGGTGACCTGGAGTCTGCCATCGTCCAGCTCAGTGAACTCGGTGAGAACTGCGACTTCCTCGCCGGTTTCGTTGAGAACCTTGACGGAGGTGATGTCAGATTTGGTGTAGCCTTCGGCAACGGTCAGCTTGGCGTTGATCTCGGTCTTGTCAGCGAAGGTGACAGTGAAGCCCATAGCAGTAACAGCGGTGATGCTGCGGTCGTTATCCACGTAGGTTCTCACGTCGGTCAGTTCTTCGGACAGCTCGGTGGAGGCGTACTGCTGATAGGCTTCCAGACCGGCATTGACCAGCTCGTCTGCTCGGCGGTCAAAGGCTACCTGGGCGGCTGCGCCGTAGTTCAGGCAGTCAATGAGCATGGTGAAGAGATAACCGTCAGTTGCAGGATCGTAGTAGTCGAAGCACAATTCGGCGTAGGCCAGCACGGAGTAGGTATCTACGGTGGTGTAGTACTCGTTGCCCTCGGCATCGAAGAAGTGGAGCACGGCTCTCAGTTCGCTGCCCATTTCTACAGACTGGATGCCTACCAGATTGAAGAGCATACGCTCTGCATCGGTAGTGAGATCGGGATAGAGGGTAACGGTTTCCACGGTCATAGCGCCGCCGCCCTGGGGATAGCGATCCTTTTCAACCACTAAGTAAGCACCCTCGGTGACGTAGTTGGGAACGGCTGCCAGAATATCGGCCAGCTTGATGCGGTAGTTCATCTGCAGGTCGGAGTCAAAGCTGACGGTGTGGCTGACCTTGACCTCGACCTCCGTGGGCTCGGCTTCGCCGGAGACGACGGTGATGTTCTCAAACCTGGAGATGCCACGGTAGAGGCCCAGTTCTACGTTTTCGTTGTTCTCGGTGGGGCTTGCGGTGGCGGTGAAGGGGGTTTCGTTGCCTGCACCGGTGACGGTGACATTCAGGTCGCCGCCGTTGCTACGTGCAATGGTCACGTGGAACTTGCAGCCGTTGCCGCTGAGCCAATCGTAG
>JAZNVK010000159.1:0-2099 GCA_045592805.1 Faecousia sp. | reverse complement strand
GTAAGAGAAATGGAACAATCTGGCATCGTTGCAGAAGATCACAAAATGAGGCGGATTCACGCCCACCTGAGTCATGTAGTAGATCTTCAGGCGACGACCCTTGTCTGTGGGAGGCTGCACACGGGCTGTGGCATCGGCCAGAATGTTATTGAGCATACCCGTGGTAATGCGCATGGCACTCTGGTTTGCTACATAGTTAATCAGCTCAAAGAGCTTCACCACTCGCTGACCGGTGAGAGCGGAGATAAACAGCACGGGGGCATAGGTCATATAGCCCAGATCCTGACGGATCTTGTTGGTCATCTCGTTCATGGTGTTGGTCTCTTTTTCCACCATGTCCCACTTATTGACCACGATGATGCAAGCCTTGCCCGCCTCGTGGGCCAGACCGGCAATTTTGGTATCCTGCTCGGTGACACCGTCGTTGGCATCAATGAGGATCAGGCACACATCCGCACGGTCAATGGCGGCAATGGAGCGCATATTGGAATACTTCTCGATGGCATCGTCCACCTTGGACTTGCGGCGCATTCCAGCGGTGTCGATAAAACGGTACTTGCCGAACTCGTTCTCGAAATAGCTGTCGATGGCATCACGGGTGGTGCCTGCCACATTGGAGACGATCACACGCTCCTCGCCCAGAATGCGGTTTAAGAGGCTGGACTTGCCCACATTGGGCTTGCCCACAATGGCCACATTGATGATCTCGCCCTCGTCCTCGGTCTCGGTGGCCTCGGGGAAATGCTCCACGCACCAGTCCAGCAGATCGCCGGTACCGTGGCCGTGAACAGCGGAAACCTCAATGGGATCGCCCAGGCCAAGGGTATAGAATTCGTAGACATCGGGATTGACACTGCCCACGCTGTCGCACTTGTTGACAGCCAGACACACGGGTTTCTTGCTCCGCAGGAGCATGGTGGCCACGTCCATATCCGCAGCGGTAACGCCGGTCTTCACATCCGTGACCATGACGATCACGTCAGAGGTCTCAATGGCGATCTCCGCCTGCCGACGCATGAATTTCAGCATTTCACTGTCGGTGTTGGGCTCGATACCGCCCGTATCCACCAGTTCAAATTCTCTGCCGTTCCACTCGCAGCTGCCGTAGATGCGATCCCGGGTCACGCCGGGGGTATCCTCTACAATGGCGGCGCGCTGGCCGGTGAGCTTGTTAAAAAGAAGGGACTTGCCCACATTGGGTCTGCCCACAATGGCAACTAAGGGTTTTGCCATGGGAAACCACTCCTTTCGAATTTATTTCTCTTCCAAAGAGAAGCCCTGCCAGGCCTCCTCCAAAATACGATGCCAACCATCAGCATCCAGGAGGTCGGTGTCCTCCATATACTCCGCCTGCCAGAGGAACTTGGCGGTCAGGGGCTTCAGATCGGCAAAGACGGTCTCGTCGATGACGTTAAACTCCTCTTCCGTGATTTCAGCACCGGAGGCATCGGTGCAGGTAATGGTCTGCGTGCCGTCCTCAAAGTTCTCGCAGGCGCAGCCCGCCAGGAATTGGGAGCGGATCTGGCCATCCTCCAGGCTCAGGGCATACATCTCCGTAGCATTGAAGGCCCAGCCATTGCGGATAAAGTCCTCTGCCACATAGTAATAGATACCGCTCTCAGCATCATAGTAAGCATCAGTTTCAGGGTAGCCCAGATCGACCACAGATTCATAGGTCTCAAAGATCTCACCGCAGGAGACGATACCGTCACCGCTCTCGTTGATCTCCCAGGCAGCATTCTCGGAGAAGAAGCCGGTGCCCATGCAGATATTGATCAGCAGCTCCAGACGGCCATTCTGATCCAGGTCGCAGACGGTGTAGGAATAAGGTACATAGTAATCATCCACAGGATACCACAGTTCACGGTTGGCTACAAAGATGGCAATCTGCTCCTCTGCAGGCAGCAGCAGCTCATAAACGGGAGCGGTGCTCTCCTGGATGCTGTCATCGGTGGTGTCTTCAGGGGGTTCAGTATCCTCGGTGCCCAGCGTGGGGGCTTCGGTGGTGTCCTCTTCATTCTTGGAGGGCTTGGTCTCAAATTCATCCTTGCTCTCTTCAGGCTTGGCAAACAGGCTGCAGGCTGCGCAGCTCACAAGCA
>JAZNVK010000158.1:0-3620 GCA_045592805.1 Faecousia sp. | reverse complement strand
GGGGGAGCAGGTGACGGTGGTCAGGACGGTGGTATCGCCGTAGCGGCAGATGCACTCTGCATTGGCCAGCTCTGCGACCTTACCGGTCTCAACCGTGAAGGGACGGCCGCCGATGACGGTCTCGAACACATGATGGTTGGGGTACTGCTTTCTGGTGATCATAAGAAACCTCCTATTGAAATGATATGGTTTGTGGGAGGTTTAGCACTTGAAACCGTGCTCGTTCCAGGCGGCGTGCCCGGTGGTCACGCCCTCGTTCCGGGCGGTGTGCCCGGTGGTCACGCCCTATGGGACGGACGGGAACAAGAACGCTTTCAACTGCTAAACTGCTCTCCCACGGGTGAACGGACTTGACGGAAAAGATGGGCGACCCATATGGGCCGCCCATAAAAATACAATTACTTACGGATGCCCAGCTTGGCGATGATCGCACGATAGCGGTTGATGTCCTTCTTTGCCAGGTAGTCCAGCAGGCTGCGGCGCTTACCGACCATCATCAGCAGGCCACGACGGGAGTGGTTGTCGTGCTTGTGCTCACGCAGGTGCTCGGTCAGCTCGTTGATACGGGCAGTCAGGATAGCGATCTGGACTTCGGGAGAACCGGTATCGCCCTCATGGGTAGCGTGCTCGGCAATGATAGCTTGCTTCTTTTCCTTCAGGATCATGGTTATTTCCACCTTTCAAAAATATTGTCCTACAGCTAAGTTGGGGATGGCGGAGTGCTGAATTTCAGCGGTATCCCGGAACTGAGCATGCGGATCTTTTACTGACAGGCGTCAGCCGTACTATGGTAACACAAAGTCAGTCAAAAGTAAAGAGAAATTTTTCCGAAAATGGAGTTTTTTCCGCAATTTCTATGGATTCTACGGTCAAAAGTCGGCGTTTCAGATGCAGACCGCCGGTGAAACCACCGATGCCCCCGGAGGCCACCACACGGTGACAGGGCAGGAGGATCAGAACGGGGTTCTTCCCCACCGCATTGGCCACGGCACGGCAGGCTGTCGGCCGTCCTATAGCCGCCGCCAGAGCGCCGTAGGTGGTGACTTTGCCGTAGGGAATGCGTCGGAGCGCTGTCCAGACCGCCTGCTGAAAGGCCGTTCCCACCGGAGCAAACTCTACGTTAAATTCTCTCCGTTTTCCGGAGAAATATTCCTCCAGCTGAGCTGCGGTTTTTCGGGTAGTCTCATCGGGGCTTTCCGGGCCCTGCTCTGTCACTACGGTGATTTCCCGTAGTTTCCCCTCTTGGGCGCTCAGGCGCAGAAGCCCCAGAGGGCCGGGCAGGTACTGTACGCTCATTCCTCTACCTGATAATCCAGGGTCAGAGTCGTAAGCGTGGGCTTCAGCTGATGGTAGGCTACGCCGCCGGAATCCAGCATACGCTTGGATGCCTTGACCACTTCGGTGGCGGCATATTTATCCGAGAGGTAGATAACCTCCTTGATGCCGCTCTGGATAATGGCCTTGGCGCACTCGTTACAGGGAAACAGCGCCACATAGAGCTTTGCGCCCCGCAGCACTCGGCCGCCGGCATTCAAAATGGCATTGAGTTCCGCATGGACAACGTAGGGATACTTGGTCTCCTCCCCTTCTCTGCCCCAGGGGTACTCGTCATCGCTGCAGCCGTTGGGCAGGCCGTTGTAGCCCGTGGAGATGATGATCTTCTCCGGGGAGACGATGCAGGCGCCAACCTGGGTGCTGGGGTCCTTGCTGCGGCGTGCCGCCAGGAGGGCAACACCCATAAAATACTCGTCCCAGCTGATATAATCCTGTCGTTTCATTGGATCTACCTCCTTATGATATAAAAATCCTGCGGAGAGAAGGACTCCGCAGGACAAAAAGACAGACTATCCTGCCATCCAACTCAGGGCCTCGATGCCCAGAGAAACCACTAAAGTCACGGCAATACCGGCAATGAGCACGCCCAGGAAGATGGTGGGCAGCGCCCGTTTCAGGCGCATCTCCATCAGGGCGGCAACCAGTGCGCCCGTCCAGGCACCGGTTCCGGGCAGCGGGATGGCCACCAGGATGCACAGACCGATGATCTCGGATTTTTTCACGCCGCTGCTCTTATTCTGAGCTCTGGTTTCCAATTTGTTGGCGATCTTACCCAGACGGGGATACTTCTTCATCCAGGCAAAAATCTTGCGAATAAAGAGCAGAATAAATGGCACGGGAACCATATTTCCCACCACAGACAGCGCAAAAGCAAGCCAGGGCGCAACGCCGTTGGCATAGGCATAGGGAATGGCACCGCGCAGCTCGATCACCGGCACCATGGATATCAAAAATGTAACGATGGCCTCCCCTAAGGGGGTGCTGAAAAAGTCCATTGCAAATACTCACTTATTCCGTAATTGTGGCGCTCATTATAGCATAGAACGGCACTTTTTGCAAGAGAAAGTTGGGATCTTTGTGAGATCTTTAGGGCTTTGGGGACTTTGACCGGAGATTTTGCGTGGAGCCTCGTTCGATCACATTGGAGGGGGTCACATAGGTCTGGATCTGCATATTGGGATGGCGGATCAGATCCAGCAGGTGCTTTGCCGCCTGCGCACCCAGGCTGCGAACTTGAATATCCACCACCGTCAGGGGCGGCTCAATGATCTGAGAGAAGGGGTAGTCGTCAAAGGTCAGCACGCCCATATCTCCGGGAATGTCAATTCCCCTGTCCTTCAGGGCATCGACACAGCCCAGAGCGATATAGTTATTGGCGCAGACAATGGCATCGGGGTGGGGACGCTGCTCCAGGAGGTTGCAGGTCATGCGGTAGCCGTCGGCACGGGTGGAATCCCCCAGCCAGATATACTGGTCCGGCAGATGGCTGCCGCCGTTTTTCAATCCCTGTTTCATGCCCTCCAGACGATGGGCAGAGCCCAGATCATAGGAACGGCCGCCCAAAAAGGCAATGCGCTGGTAGCCTCTGGACAGGAGGAAGGAGGCCGCCATGGTGCCGGAGTAGGTGTTGTTATTATCGATCCAGCAGACCTGGCTGCTGAAATCGGGCATGCCCAGGACGATATGGGGAAATTGGGTCTTGGTCAGGAGGGCGGAAAGAGGATGGGACATGATGCCCACATGCACCGCCACCGCATCGGCGCTCTGACGGGAGATGATCTCCTCCGCCACACCGCAAGCTTCGGTGGAATCCGTGCCACGGAGCACCAGACGGTAGCCCCTGCGCCGCAGCGCCTCCTCTAAACCGGCGATAATTTCGAACATATGGGGGTTGTGAAAGGCGGTATTTGCCTCCATACCTGCCAGAAGGATCACATCCCGGGTCTTTCCCGTGGCAAAATTCTGGGCGCGGGCATTGGGGTAATAATGCAGCTCCTCCATAATTTTTCGGACATGGATCGCCGTCTCCTCGGAGATGCTGTAGTGTCCATTGACCACCTTGGACACCGTAGAAAGAGAAACCCCCGCCGCTTTGGCGACCTCCTTCATGGTTACCTTCACAAAAATCCCCCCTTTGAATAAGATTATAGCACAATGTGACAAAAGCTGCAACGGAAACGCCCTGTTGAAAAATAGGAAAAGGCTGTAAACGGAAATTGAGCGAATAAGAGGTCGTAGGGGCGCACCCATGTGTGCGCCCGTAAACCGTACTGCCATCAAGGGCG
>JAZNVK010000157.1:0-5779 GCA_045592805.1 Faecousia sp. | reverse complement strand
CTCAACAATGTCCTGCTGAACAAGCATACCCGCAAGGCCATGTGTGTGCTGGATCTGGATACGGTTATGCCCGGCTCCTCCCTGTATGACTACGGCGATTCCATCCGCTGCGGTGCAGCCACTGCCGCCGAGGATGAGAAGGATCTGAGCAAGATGACCATGGATCTGAACCTCTTCCGTGTCTACACCGCCGGCTATCTGAAGGCATGCCCCGGCCTCACCGCCAAGGAGCGGGAGCTGCTGCCTCTGGGTGCCAAGATCATCACCCTGGAGCTGGCCGTCCGTTTCCTTACGGACTATCTGGATGGCGACCTCTATTTCAAGACCGCCTACAGTGATCACAACCTGGTTCGTACCCGTACCCAGCTGAAGCTGGTTTGGGACATGGAGCATAAGTGGGAAGAGATGCAGCGCATCGTTGCAGAAGAAACCGCCAAGGTATAAGGAGCGATTATGAATTATTTAGGTATTGCGTATTCCGTTAAGAACCTGCCCCTGCTGGATGACAAGTTTATCCCCTTCGGCGTCTGGATCGATGCCTATGAGAAGGGCGCAGAAAAGCCTCTGGCCATCGCCATTGAGCGTGACAAGGGCAAGATCTCCGTCCACCACACCAAGATCCACGGCACTGCCGAGCTGGCCGAGGCTGACTATCGCTATGTGGAGCGCTATGTGAAGTTCCTGCTGTGGTCCATCGGCGGCTTCCGCATCTATATCTGCGGTGACAGCGCCCTGGCACAGCGCCTGCAGAAGGCTTACACCCTGGAAGGCGAGCGCAAGTTCGACGTCCAGTTTATGCAGGATGTCTACGAAGTCCCCTTCGAGGTCATCGACTGCGCTTTGGAGGATTGCCCCAAGCAGAACGAGTCCTCCGTGTCCATCGGCGGCCATATGGAAGGCTGCCGCATCGGCTTTGATGCCGGCGGCTCCGACCGCAAGGTCTCCGCTGTCATCGACGGCAAGACCGTCTATTCCGAAGAGGTGGTCTGGCATCCCAAGACCGAGTCCGATCCCCAGTACCATTTCGATGGCATTGTGGAGGCATTTAAGACCGCTGCTTCCAAGATGCCCCGTGTAGACGGCATCGGTGTCTCCTCTGCCGGCGTGTTTATCGGCAACAGCCCCATGGTCTCCTCCCTGTTCATCAAAGTACCCAGAGAGAAGCGTGACCTGGTTAAGACCATCTATGACCGTGCTGCTCTGGAACTGGGCGATGTTCCCATCGTCGTTGCCAATGACGGCGACGTCACCGCTCTGGCCGGTGCCATGGGTCTGGAGTGCGGCTCTGTTATGGGCATGGCCATGGGTACCTCCGAAGCCGTAGGTTATGTGGATGCCGATGGCAATGTGCTGGGTTGGCTCAACGAGCTGGCCTTTGCCCCCGTGGATCTGTACGAGGATGCCATGGCAGACGAATGGTCCACCGATCTGGGCGTGGGCTGCAAGTATTTCTCTCAGGATGCGGTCATCAAGCTGGCTCCCGTTGCCGGGATCGAGCTGGGCGACAGCCTGACCCCCGCCGAGAAGCTGAAGGAAGTGCAGAACCTGGTGCAGAAGGGCGACGAGCGTGCCCAGAAGATCTTCGCCTCTATCGGCGCTTACCTGGCACATACCATGAAGCTCTATTGCCGCTTCTATGATGTCCACCATATGATCGTCCTGGGTCGTGTCATGTCCGGCATCGGCGGCAGCATTATTCTGGATACCTGCCTGAAGATCATGGCAGAGGAGTATCCCGAGCTTGCCAAGAAGGTTCGGGTTATGCTGCCCGACGAGAAGACCCGCCGTGTCGGTCAGTCCGTAGCCGCAGCCAGCCTGCCCGAGGCTAAGAAGTAAGAAAAATGGATAGGGGCGACCGCTTTGGCCGCCCCTTTTTCTAAGGAGGATAAACTATGAATTTCAAGAATGCCAATATCTATACCCGTCGTTTTTGCTTTGAAAAGGGCGCTTTTTCCGTGGAAAACGGGAAATTCGTCAATGTTCTGGGCGCAGAAGCCGAGGATGCCATTGATCTGCAGGGCGCTTATGTGATCCCCGGCCTCATCGATGTCCACACCCATGGCAACTCCGGCGCCGACTTCTCTGACGGTGAGAAGGAAGGCGTGGAGAAGATGGCGAAGTACTTTGCTGCCAACGGCATCACCTCCTTCGCCCCTGCCTCCATGACCCTGCCCTATGAGACCCTGGCCAAGGCCTTTGCCTCTGCCCGTGCCTTCGTGGACAGCCGTCCCGATGACGCTGCTGCCCTCCGTGGTATCCAGATGGAAGGTCCCTTCTTCAACGAGAAGAAAAAGGGCGCCCAGAACGGCGCATACCTTCAGAACCCCGATTTTGAGGCATTCAAGAAGCTGCAGCAGGATTGCGGCAATCTGGTGAAGATCGTGGATATCGCCCCCGAGCTTCCCGGCAGCGCCGAATTTATCCGTCAGGCAAAGGAGCTCTGCACCGTGTCCATCGCCCACTCGGACGCCACCTATGAAGAGGCCCGCGCCGGTATCGAGGCCGGTGTGACCCACCTGACCCACCTCTATAATGCCATGCCTGCCATCCACCACCGCAAGCCCGGCACCATCGCCGCCGCTGCCGAGGCAGAGCAGGTCAGTGCCGAGATTATCTCTGACGGTCAGCACGTCCACCCCGGTGCCGTCCGTCTGGCTTTCCGTATCTTCGGTGCAGAGCGCATGGTGCTCATCTCCGACAGCCTCCGCTGCTGCGGTATGCCCGATGGCGAGTACGAGCTGGGCGGACAGCAGGTCTTCCTGAAGGGCGGCATCGCCCGTCTGGCTGACGGCACCATTGCCGGTTCCGCCACCAACCTCTACGACTGCATGAAGCTGGCTGTCTCCTTCGGTATTCCCAGAGAGGATGCCATCCGTGCCGCCACCTACAACCCCGCCCGTCAGATCGGTGCGCTGAATGCGGTCGGCTCCATCGAAAACGGCAAGGTAGCCGACTTCGTCCTCTGCGACGCCGAACTGAACCGCAAAGCCGTCTACCTGGCCGGCAAGGAACTGTAATCAGGCTAAGATAAACGGAAATTTATATTTGGTGAATGACGAATGGTGAATAGTGAATAATGAAGGTATCGGCTCCGCCGATGGGAATTCAAAAAAGTCAAATAGATGTTTATCGGTCTGTTTGCTTCCGTCTAAATCCACCTTTTCAATAGAGGAACAGGCTACCGAAGAGCCATGTCATTGCGAGGAGGGCGTAAGCCCGACGTGGCAATCCGTTCCAAAAATGTTTCGATTATATTGGAATTTAGTGTAAAAACGGTAGTTTTTAAGGATGCGGATTGCCACGGCCACAGGTGACCTCGCAATGACATTGCGTATTTGATACCTGATTCATAGCCTGAAAGTCTTTCTGGCACGGGAGGCTTTGAGTGCAGCAAACTGTCCGACAAATTTCTGTTTGACGGAATATATATTCCAAATCTGTGCCGTAGGCACACCTTAGTCATTAGTCATTAGCTATTAGTTATTAGTTTGCAGCATTAAGATGCTGCGGTAAATTTCCGTTTACGGCATGACTATTAATAAAAAAGTAACCCGATGACCGAAAGGTCATCGGGTTGCTGTTTCATCCAACAAAATAGAAGGGATTTGCCACGTCCTCGCCCCAGAGGGCTTTGGCGGTGCGCCACATGGCTTTGGCATGGATGCGGTCGTGCCAGAGGAAGCGGCGGAGGACTTTTCGCATGGTCCATTCTTCACCGTCGTCGGCGGTGTAGACCTTGCCGCTGAGGAAATCGGGCAGATCCTCCAGTTCACTCAGCGCCTGCATCCGGTTGGCATAGATATCGGGCATATTCTCCAGTTCAATACCGAAGGCGGCAGCGTAGTAGGCGGTCACCTGATTGGTGTGCTCATACATCTCCCGAGGGGTACGGGGGACGGCGCCGTAGAAAGTCTGCCGATGGGGTCTGCCGGAGATGTCCTGATTGGGAATACTGTCATAGAGCTTGCGGAAGTCCCGTGCAGAGCGCAGCACCAACAGCTTCAGCCGCTCGTACTCTGCCTGGGTCAGGGGCTCCTGCTCCGATTCAAACAGCACATCGGAATCCGCATCGCAGATCTGAAGCCCGGAAACTTTTCTCTGAACGATCTCGATCCGGGCGGTCTCCTTATAGGCATCGGCCTGGCCGCACCAGCGCAGATAGCTGCGCAGCTCCCCGGGGAACTTGGCCAGAGCCTCCCGTTCCGAAGCGCCCCGAACAAAAGCGCCGGGATAATTGGCGGCATAGATCAGCCAGCCCCGGTCGTTGTACTCACAAACAGCTTTGATGGTCATGATACTTCCTCCTAAACGGGCGCAGTCAGTACTGCGTCCACAGGGATGTCGTGTTCCTCTGTGGGAAGGGCATCCAAAAGCTGAAAATCGTAACATAGTGCAATGGTTGGATGGGGTTCTGCGGCGAGAAAACGGTCATAGAAGCCGCCTCCGTAGCCCATGCGTCGTCCGCAAGGGTCAAAAGCCAGCCCGGGCATCAGAACCAGAGCTTCGGGATCGTCGGCAATTTCGCCTTCCACCGGCTCGGGGATCCCTTTGTAGCCCTCTTCGATGCAGCTGCTCTCGTCGATCCAGAGAAAGCGCATCTCCTCACCGAAAACCTTGGGAACAGCAACCTTTTTGCCGCTTTTCAGGGCGGCAGAAATTAGTGTTTCCGTCCGTACTTCCTGATTGTAGCTGAGATAGGCATAGATGCTCTTTGCCTGAAGGTAAAGAGGATGTGAAAGAAACTGCTGTGTCAGACCATGAGAGGCAAAGGAAATCTGCTCCTCCGTCAGCGCACGCTTCAGTGCCGAAATCTGCCGACGTAATGCTTTCTTATCCATGCGCTTCACCCCTAAATTCTATTTTAGTACTTTCATATGCCGGTGTCAATATAAAAAGATAGCCAAGAAGCAGAATTCCGAAAAAGTAATCCTGTCAAACAGATATTTGTCGAACAGTTCGACACATTCCCAATCAGCACCGTAGGGCGTGACCACCGGGCACGCCGAGACCTGCCGCACTATCGTCAGGATGCGTAGGAGCAGGATACATCCTGCCCGTGGCATCACCGACAGGCAATGCGCCTACGGCTACTCCACAACTTTACCATAATATAATTATGTAAACCACACACATTCAGTACTAAGTAACTTAACAAACAATCATTAGGGCAAAACCGCCCCCCACACGGTAAGTCAAACAGAAATTTGCCGGTCTGTTTAGGAACTAACAGCTAAGAGCTAAGGACTAAAAACTGAGGTCCCTTCGGCACGGATTTGGAATATTTAGCCCGTCAAAAAGAAATTTGTCGAACTGTTGGATACAGCCAGAGCCTCCCGTATCAGGAGAAATTTCAGGCTATGAGTAAGGCATCAAATTACGCATTGTCATTGCGAGGCCACTTGTGGCCGTGGCAATCCGTATCCTTAAAACCCTCCGTTTTATACCAAATTCCCATATAATCGAAACATTTAGGGACCGGATTCCCACGTCGGGCTTACGCCCTCCCCGGAATGACATGGCTTTTCGGTAGACTATTCCTCTATTGAAAAGATGGATTTAGGTGGAAGCCAACAGACCGAGAAACATCTATTTGACTCTATTTCAAATCAATCGGCGGAGCCGATACCTCTGTTATTAGTTCTTAGACAATATGTAATGACCTCGCATTTGTAGAAACGTGGATTTACCTGTATACTATAAGTGCCAGCAAATAGAAACAGGGACTACCGCATACAAATGGAGGTCATTATATGTATTATAACACACTTTTCGTCGGAAT
>JAZNVK010000156.1:0-11868 GCA_045592805.1 Faecousia sp. | reverse complement strand
AGAACAAGGGCTCCGGCGGTGGACGCTGCACTCGTTTTGTGATATAATTACATGGATAAGATACGGCTGTGCCGTAGATTCCGGAGAAAGGGAGCATAATCATGGAGCGGATACTGTGGCAGTATGCCATCGGCGGTCAGGTGATCGGAGTTGATGCCCCGCCTTTTGCGGAAAGTGAATATCTGGCGCCCTTCCGCTGCGAAGCGGCTGCTTCAGACGTGCTGTTTCGTGTTTTTGTCGGGAAACCCTGTATTCCTGGGCAGGCCGTCTGCCTCTTTCGGGATCTGCATACCGCCTGTTACAGTGCAGGGGAAAAGCTGTGCCGTGTCCTCTTTCGGGAGAAAAGCGAGGAGCCTCTGCTACTGATCACGCAGGAGGGGGAGAACTACTACGAATGTTGCCTGGAGGAAGGCTGCCTGCCTCTGTGGGATAGTAATCTGGTGATGAAGATGCTGGATCTGCCACAATTGCTGCTCCGATCTTCCGGAGTTTTCCTCCATGCCTCCTTTGTCGTCTACAGGGGAAAGGCGATCCTGTTTACCGCGCCCAAGCAGACCGGGAAATCCACTCAGGCGGCGCTGTGGGAGAAATACCGCAGTGCGAAGATCCTCAATGGGGATCGGGCGCTGCTGCGTCAGGTAGATGGCTGTTGGACGGCCTTCGGCTCGCCTTACTGCGGCACTTCCGAGATCTGCGAAGCCGGAGCATACCCCATTGCTGCTGTCGTGATCCTGTCCCAGGGAAAGGAGAACTCTGTTCGTCCCACCCGTGCCCGTGAGGCCGTGGCTGCGCTCCTGGACGGCTGCAGCTACGATCCCCAGCAAAACACCGAGCAGATTCTGGATCTGGCGCTGGATATTTGGCAGAACGTGCCTGTGCTGCATCTGTGCTGCCTTCCTGATGAGTCAGCAGTTGAATGTCTGGAAAACGCACTATAAAAACCTCCTGTGTCACACAGGAGGTTTTTCCGTTATTTCTACAATATGCAGTTCCTGCCCGTCTACACGGAAGCGGATACTGTAGCCGGCAAAATCCATGCCGTAAATGCGCCGGGGATCCGCATGGTAAGAGGGACGGGGATCCAGCGCCAGCACCTCCCAGAGGGCCTTTCGCTCCTGCATGGGCAGCTTGTCTGCCAGATCCTCAGCGCTGCAAACCTGCAGCTTCGGCTGAGGCGCAGCCTGGGCAAAACCGCCCAGCGCCTCGGGGTGGCTGTCGGCATAGGGAATATAGGGCTTGATGTCGAAGATCGGCGTGCCGTCCATCAGATCGGCACCGGAGACCACCAGACGCATTTTCTCAAGATCCACCTGCTCCAGCTTCACGCAGGACAGGCCGATGGGATTGGGGCGGAAAGGGGAACGGGTGGCAAAGACCCCCAGACGCTCATTGCCGCCAAGACGGGGCGGTCGGACCGTGGGCGACCATTTGCTGCGCTTTGCCGCGGAGAACTCCCAGATCAGCCACAGATGGCTGAATTGCTCAATGCCGCGGAGGGCATCGGGGTTTCGGAATTTCTCTTCAAAAACGATCTCGGCACGGAGCTCCTTGACTAAACCGCTCTGACGGGGAATTCCGAATTTCTCCGGAAAAGCGCTGTGAATTCGGGCAATATATTCCATAACTACCTCTTAAAGCTGGGAGAAGATGGTTCCCAGAGACTCGTGGAATACCAGATCGGCACGGTCGTCATAGGGGGTCTCGTCCCGATTGATCAGTACCAGACGCTTGCCACGGTAATAGTTCAGCAGACCTGCCGCAGGATAAACGGTCAGGCTGGTACCGCCCACGATCAAAAGATCCGCCTTAGAGATGGCAGAAATGGCACCCATCAGGGTCTTTTCGTTTAATGCTTCCTCATAGAGAACCACATCCGGCTTGATAATGCCGCCGCAGTCGCAGAGGGGAATGCCCACTGCATCCCGAACGGTCTCTGCCGGGTGGGCCTTGCCGCATTTCATGCAGTAGTTCCGCAGCACGCTGCCGTGGAGCTCGTAGACCTTGCGGCTGCCTGCCTTCTGGTGCAGACCGTCAATGTTCTGGGTCACCACTGCAGCCAGATGGAATTCATCCTCCAGCCTTGCCAGCACCTTGTGGGTGATATTGGGTTCGAAGCCCAGGGGCAGCATTTTCTCCCGATAGAAGCGGAAGAAATAAGCAGGATCTCTCTTAAAAAAGCTGTGAGAAATAATGGTTTCCGGGCTATATTCGAATTTTTGCCGATATAAACCGTCCACACCCCGAAAATCGGGAATTCCCGACTCGGTGCTGACACCTGCGCCGCCGAAGAATACCGCAGACTTACTCTCTTGGATCCAGCTTTTCAGCAGCTCTAATTTCGTCTTCATCTTCGATCTCCCTGAGGATCTTTTTATCCTCTTTCGTCTCAAATTTCAGCTTGGCGTACATATCGGGACGGCGTTCCCGGGTGCGGAGGATGGACTGCTTTCTGCGCCAGCGTGCCACCCGTGCGTGGTCGCCGGAGCGTAAAATGGGCGGAACCTCCCGTTCATGCCACAGGGCGGGACGGCTGTACTGGGGATACTCCAGGGTGCCTGCCCAGTGGCTCTCGTCCTCAAAGCACTCCGCATCGGACAGCACTCCGGGGATCATGCGGCAGACCGCATCGGCTACCGCCATGGCCGGGATCTCGCCGCCGGTGAGTACGAAATCACCGATGGAGATCTCCTCATCCACGCATTCGTCAATAAAGCGCTGGTCAATGCCCTCGTAGTGGCCGCAGACCAGAATCAGATGCTCCATTTTGGAGAGGCGGATGGCATCGGCCTGCTTGAACACATGGCCGCAGGGGGAGAGGTAAATGGTATGCACCGGCCCACCGGCCTCGTCGCAGGCGTGACACCAGCAGTTGTACAGGGGATCGGCCTGCATCACGGCGCCGTGACCGCCGCCGTAGGGGTAGTCATCCACCTGATTCTGCTTGTTGGTGGTATAATCCCGAATCTGGTGCGCCTCAATGCGGATAATGTCCCGCTCCTGGGCTCTGCCCAGAATGGACTCGCTGAGCACATCGCCCACAGTCTCGGGGAAGAGGGTCAAAATATCAATTCTCATCGGTTGCCATTCCTTCGATCAGGTGGATGCGGACATAGCCCTCGGCCACATTGATTTCCTTCACAAATTCCTTTACGCTGGGGATCATATACTTGTGCTCGCCCTGGATGACATACACGTCGCTGGAGGGCATGGTCAGCACCTCGGTGATCTTGCCGATCTCCACGCCATCTTCGTTAACAGCCTTGCAGCCGATAAGGTCGGCAATGAACACCGTACCCTCGGGGAGCTTGACGTCAGAGCGGTCAATGGACACCACCTGTCCACGGAGCAGGGTAGCCTGCTCCGGTGTGTCGATGCCCTTCAGCTTGGCAAGCACGCAGGTTTTATGCACCCGTGAGGACAGCACCTCATAGGGCTTACCCTTCAGATAAAAGGTGTCAAAATCCAGCAAAAATTCCGGACCGTCTGCCCAGGGCAGGATCTTCACCTCGCCCAGAATGCCATGGGTAGAGACGATCTCGCCGGTTTCCAATAAATTTACTGCCATGGTGTATCTCCTTTTACAGCTTGTCGTAGGTCTTTTCCAGGAAGCGTTCGGTTTTGATGATAAAGCGCTCGTGGACGGCACGGCCGATCTCACCGGCCTCGTCATAGGCGACGATTTCAAAGGTCACCTTTCTGCCCGCTACAGCGGTGACGGTAGACTCCGCACGAACCTCCATGCCTACGGGGGTGGCGGAAGTGTGGCTTACATTCATCATGGTACCCACGGAGCTCTCGCCCTCGGCCAGGCAGGGGGCGATGGACTCACAGGCTGCGCCCTCCATCAGCGCCACCATACAGGGCGTGGCATAGACCAGCAGATCGCCGGAGCCTACCACCTGGGCGGTATCCTCTTTTTCCACCAGGGCCTCAGCGTGACCCTGAATGCCGACTGTTAATTCCATAAAAAAGCGCTCCTTTTCCTATACTCTACCTCATATCATAGCAAAAACCGCTGCGAAGGTCAATTGCTAAATCCGAAACTTGACCTTTTTGCCCGAAAGGATTACAATACAAGGAAAGAAACGAGAAAAGGAGTGTTTCTATGAAGCAGATTTGGAAGCGCTGTCTCTGCGCATTGCTTTTGCTTGCCCTGCTGCCCCTGCAGGTCTTTGCGGTGGAGGAACTGCCGGAGGTCTATGCCCAAAACCAGGGGGAGGGGAGTTTCCTTCTCAGCAAGGACAGCCGATTTTACTTTGTCTCCTCTGTTGCGCCGGAAGATCCGGAGACCTTGCGTTTGATCGCCGGGGAATATGCCGCCTGTGGCTTGCCCAATGAGACCCCCATGAATATCCTCTGGGGTCCGGAAAACGGAGCAAAAGCGTCGGATCTTATGCTGATTTTGAAGCAGGGTCTGCAGCCGGAGAGCTACACGGTGCAGGCGGACAGCCGTGGTGTGCGCATTACGGCTTCTGACATGACCGGCCTGCTCTACGGCGCCAGAATGCTGCTGAAGTACTTTTTGAGTGAAGGTACAGCTGAGATCCCTGCCTGTTCCTTTTCCGATACCCCGGACACAAAGGAGCGTACCCTGATGCTGGACTGTGCCAGAAAATTCTGGTCAGTGTCCTGGATCGAGAACCTGATCGCTCAGATCTCCTGGCAGGGCTATAATGCCTTGCAGCTCCATCTGGCAGAGGATCAGGGTATTCGCACAGACATCTGGAGCGAGGGTGCGGACAAGAACGGCAACGACTTCTCCTGGCTCATAGGCTATGACCAAAACTGGAACAGCGACTATCCCGACCCCAATGCCGAAAGCTACTATACCGCCGAGGATATGCGCCGCATTGCCGCCACCGCCGGAAAATACCATGTTCAATTGATCGTGGACTACGACGTGCCGCCCCACTGTGATGTTATGACACGCCGCTACGAGAATTTCGTGGCGGAGAATCCCAACTACAGCTTTAGCTACGACGGCGTGACCTACAGCGCCGAGGGCATGACCGCCAACGGCGAGACCCGGGGCTATGACCGCATTGCCTATCCCAATGCGGATTTCTTCCATATTCGTGTTCCCAGCACCCGTCAGACCGTAGACGTGACCAACCCGGTGGCACGCGCCTTCAGCCTGGCTGTGGTACAGGCATATGCGGACTTTTTCTACGATTTAGGCTGCACCGCCTTTAATCTGGGCTGCGATGAGCTGTCCCTTTCCGAGAGCGACGGCTGGGCAGACTATGCAGTGTCCTATATTCCGGGCGGCAGCAGCTCCTATGATACCCTCATCGACTATGTCAACGAGGTCAGCGCTCTGCTGAAATCCGAGGGCTATACCTCTATCCGTGCCTTTAACGACGTGCTCTACAATGAGCAGATCCATATTACGCTGGATCCGGATATCGAGCTTCTGGTCTGGAGTTTGTCCGACAACGATCTGGTGGAGCAGTACCTGCAAGACGGCAGAGGGCTTTACAACTGCATCCAGAATTACTGCTACTATGTCCTGCGTGTGAATTCCCAGGGCGATGCCCGCAGCGAACAGAACTACTGGTGGTCCTTCCACCACTCGACGGCCGAGCTGTTGTATCTGCAGTGGGATCCCAGCCGGATGTATAACTACGATGTGAGCGGTATATCCGTGGCGGGAGAGCAGCTTCTGGGCGGCTATTTCCTGATCTGGGGCGATTTCGGCGGCTATCGGACGGAGGAAGAGGTCTGGTACGGTGAGAGCGGAACCGGGGAGTATAATCTTATCGACCGCCTCTGGGCCAACAGCGCCAAGATGCTCCGCTGGGATCTGGATGAGTGCATGAGCTATGGGGAATTCCGTGAAAAAACCGAAGCCATCCGCTACTATCCCGGCTACAGCCATTGCACCCAGCCCCTTGCGGCTCAGCCCCAGGCGCTCATAGTGCAGTACACCGACCGCTCCCGGCTGGAGAGCCTGCTGTCGGAGGAAATCGACAATTCCCTCGGCCTCTACACGGAGGACTCCTTCCATGCCTATGAAATCGCACGAGCAGAGGCACAGGCGGTGTTCGACGATCCCTCTGCGGTTCAGCTTGCCGTGGATGTGATCACGGAAACCCTGAGCACTGCCCGTCAGGCGCTGAGTTATCGTATCGCAAGAGTAAATATCCAGGTAGTGGATGAGGCCAGCGGCGAGTTTGTGGATCTGATCTTCCTGGAGGAGGGCTTCGGCAGCTTCTTCCTGACGGAACTGCCCTCCTATGCAGGCTACAGCGTAACCGCTGTGCGTGGAAATGCCACTTATGTTCCCACGGAAACCGGTGGACTTCTCTACGGTATGGCCGAATGGGGCGCTACCATACGAATTTTCGTGGGAAGCGTGTAAAAAACTGTTGCCATTTCAGCCAAGTAGGGATATAATTTAAGCAAATTAACACATAAGAGGTGTCATTATGGATATTAATGATAAGCTGAATATGACCATGCTCTGCGACTTTTACGAGCTGACCATGAGCAACGGCTACTTCCGCAACGGTATGAAGGATCAGATCTGCTATTTTGATGTATTCTACCGCAATGTCCCCGACGGTGGCGGCTTTGCCATTGCGGCCGGTTTGGAGCAGGTGGTGGAGTATATTAAGGATTTGCACTTCTCCGAAGAGGATATCGCCTACCTGAGAAAGCGCAATCTCTTCCGGGAGGATTTCCTGGACTATCTGCGGAGTTTCCGCTTTACCGGTGATATTTTCGCTGTACCCGAGGGGACACCCATCTTCCCCAAGGAGCCCATGCTCACCGTCCGTGCTCCTGCCATTGAGGCGCAGCTCATCGAGACCTATATCCTGCTGATTCTGAACCACCAGAGCCTTATTGCCACCAAGGCAAACCGTGTGGTGCGTGCCGCCCAGGGCAGAAGAGTTCTGGAATTCGGCTCCCGCCGCGCCCAGGGCGCTCAGGGTGCCATTTTGGGTGCCAGAGCGGCCTTTATCGGCGGCTGCGATGGTACTGCCTGCACCATTTCCGACCAGCTCTACGGCGTTCCCGCCGGTGGCACCATGGCACACTCCTGGGTGCAGATGTTCCCCACAGAGCTGGAGGCATTCACCACCTACTGCAAGCTCTATCCCAATAATGCCACTCTCCTGGTGGATACCTACAATACCCTCAAGAGCGGTGTGCCCAATGCCATCCGTGCCTTTAATGAGGTATTAAAGCCCCTGGGCATTACCAAGTGCGGTATCCGTCTGGACTCCGGCGATATGACCTACCTGACCAAGAAGGCACGTCAGATGCTGGATGAGGCAGGCTGGACAGACTGCGAGATCTCCGTTTCCAACTCTCTGGACGAGTATATCATTCAGGATCTGCTCCGTCAGGGAGCGCAGATCGATATGTTCGGTGTGGGCGAGCGCCTGATTACCGCCCGCAGCGAGCCTGTCTTCGGCGGTGTGTACAAGCTGGTGGCTGTGGAAGAAAAGGACGGCACGGTCACTCCCAAGATCAAGATCTCCGAGAACGTGGGCAAGATCACCAACCCCCACTTCAAGAAGCTCTACCGCTTCTACGGTAACGACACCGGCAAGGCCATTGCAGACTACCTCTGCGTCTATGACGAGACCGTGGACGACAGCAAGGATCTGCTGATCTTCGATCCAGAGGCCACCTGGAAGCAGAAGACCGTCTATAACTTTACCGCCCGTGAGCTGCAGGTGCCTATTTTCCAAAACGGTGAGCTGGTCTATCAGCTGCCGGAGCTGAAGGAGATCCGTGCCTACTGCAAGGAGCAGGTGGAGAGCCTGTGGGACGAGGTCAAGCGTTTTGACAATCCCCATGCCTACTACGTGGATCTGTCCCAGAAGCTCTGGGATATCAAGTACTCCCTGCTGAAGGACAACGCAGGCGGAAACAAGGCATGAGAAGAAACCGCAGAACCAAGACCGTAGCTTTGTGCGGCGTGCTGGCCGGTCTTGCTTTGGCGCTGATGTTCCTGGGCGGTGCGCTGCCCTTTGCCACCATTGCCTGCCCCGTGCTTGCCAGCCTGGTGCTGCTGCCGGTCTATAGTGAAACCGGCTATAAGTGGGGCTTCGTGTGGTATCTGGCCGTGGCAGCGTTGGCGCTGTTCACAGCCCCGGATAAGGAGGCCGCCTTCCTCTTTGTGGTCTTTGGCTGCTATCCGATTTTGCACAAGCTCTTCGGCCGCCTGCCTTTTAAGGCGCTGCGCTGGATCGTAAAATTCCTGCACCTCAACGCAGGTGTTGTGGCGGTTTACTGCCTGATGCTCTTTGTGTTTTCTCTGCAGACGGTCACTGAGGATTTTGCGGATATGAAGACCCTGATGCTTGCCGCCCTGCTGCTTATGGCAAATGTCAGCTTTCTGCTGTATGACCTGCTGCTGGATCGGCTGGAGATCTTCTACCATGTGCGTCTGCGCCCCAAGCTCAAGTTGTGACACCAAAGAAAGGAACGATATACCATGAAACGATGGATCGCTCTGTTGTTAGTATTGACACTTCTGCCTGTTCCTGTGGCTTTTGCTGCCCCTGAGGCTGCGCCGCGGGTGATCACCGAGGCAGATTATGCCGCTGTAGATGCCCTGTGGCAGACGCTGCAGGCGGCAGGGGACAAGGCTGTCCGCTCCCATGGAAAGGCTGCCGATGCCATGGTTGCCGCCGTTGAGACAGACCCCCTGTATGTGGAGGGCTCTCTCCAATGGCAGGGAACGGAGCATTTTACCTTTGAGACCACGGTGGGTGTGACCTGTGGCTGGTCCTCCCATATTGAGGCGCTGGCCGACGCTGCCGAAGCCTATACCGGCGCTGCGGTTGAGGAATATGAAACGGTCTCTTACGGCACTTCCGATACGGCAGGTGCCAGGGATGTCTATGTGTTACAGCCTTATTACGGCATTGACTCCAGCTTTACCACCCAGTACCAGGACGAGGGCAAGCGCATTGCGGAGTCCACCGGCGGTACATATCATCTCTATACCAAAACGGCTGCCACGGTCGATGTCGTTGCCGATGCCATGGAGCAGGGCGCTGTGGTGATCTTTGACAGCCACGGCGACACCGACTATGCCGGCCCCGGGGAGGACTATACCTCCGGTGCAACCACCTCCTATCTGCTGCTCCAGACCGGTACGGGTCTTACAGAGGCGGATTATGCCAACGACAACGGTACCCACCATGCCATCTACTACGGCTCCTACCAGAGCATGCGTTATTACGCAGTGGACGGCACCTGTATCTCCAACCATATGGAAAAGGCTGCCCCCGGTAATCTTCTCTGGATGGCCATTTGCCTGAGCATGGCCACCGATGGACTCCATGCGCCCCTGATGGAGCAGGGTGTTTCCGTCGCCTACGGCTATTCCCAGTCCGTGACCTTCGCCGGTGACTACTGCTGGGAGGCTTGCTTCTGGGATGAGATGTGCAAGGGCGCCCAGGTGAAGGATGCCATCGCGCTGATGAAGGAAACCTACGGCTGCTGGGACTACAGCGCCCAGATCTATGCGGCCAATGGCTGGTCAAGAGACCAGTATTTCTGTGGAAATCTTACCCAGGCGCAGCAGAAGCGCGCTGCCTTCCCCATTGTGGTCTCTCAGGAGGATATTTATCCCGGTCACGGCAAGGTGGATAATCTCCAGACCGTTTACTCCACCTGGACCCTGCTGGGGTCCTCCCAGCCTGCGGATTACGTGCTGACCGCCCGTTCCAATGACGAAGCCCTGGGCACTGTGACCCAGGTGGGAAATACCGTTACCGCCCATCCGGCGGAAAATGCCTATGCCTACGGCTGGTCTCTTGACCCTGAGGGAGCGGCACAGGTGCAGCAGAATCAGAATGTGTTTACCGTGACGCAGATGACCTCGGATTGCTGCCTGACGGTGGAATTCCGTGAGAAAACCCCTGCGATTCTATCCTTCAGCGTGCCGGAGGGCTGCAGCTGTGAGAGCATCAGCACCTATTTGGGCGAGGCCGTTACACTGCTTCCGCCCCAGGGCGCGCCCGTGGCAGATGCCCATGCCTATGCCTTCCTGGGCTGGGCAGAGTTTGAGGTAGAGGACACATCAGAAGTGCCTGTATACTTTGTGGATTCCTATGCACCTCCGGTTGCGGAATGTACCCTGTATGCGCTGTACACCTACACCGAAGCTGAGACCGTTTATTACACCACGGAGCTTGTTAGAAAGCCCTGCCCCTCAGAGGTCTTTGCGGATGTTCCTGCTGAGATCTGGTACCACGAGGCAGTGGACTTCGTTCTGGAGCAGGGACTGATGAACGGCGTTTCCGCAAACCGCTTTGATCCGGACGGCCAACTGACCCGCGGTATGCTGGTGACCATCCTTTACCGTCTCAGCGGAGCGCCCGCCGGCGGTGAGCATCTCTTTACCGATGTTCCCGACGGACTCTGGTATTCCGATGCTGTGGCCTGGGCTTATGAGAATCAGGTGGTCAACGGTGTGGATGACGATACCTTCGCACCCGATGCCCCTGTAACCAGACAGCAGGCTGCTGCCATGCTCTACCGCTATGCCCGTTTGATGGGTACGGATGTGACGCCCACGGGGAATCTGGGGCAGTTCCGTGACGCAGATCAGATTGCGGAATATGCCAAGCTGCCCCTGCGCTGGGCAGTAGGCGCCGGAATTATCAACGGTGTCGGAAATGACCTGCTGGATCCCGAGGGGACGGCGACCCGCGCCCAGATTGCCAAGATCATCTATGTGTGGCTGGCAAATTCCTGAGTATGGAGGACAGAACATGATGCAAGCCTTGGATCGTTTTATGACCTCGCCCCGATACCGCCAGGCGCTGATCCAGGTGGGCTGCCCGGTCTATGTCCACTGCAGCCGTGTCTGCACAGACCGGCGCACGGGAGACCGCTTCCTGCAGCTGCGGCTGGTGAACCGCTGGGATCGTGAGATCGAAACGGTGATCCTTTCTATAGACAGCTACGATGCCTGGGGAAATTCCTGCGGCAAGCTGACAGAGCTGATCCTGCCTTCCTGTAAGGCACAGCCCCACAGTGTTTTCGGTGAGGATCGGCTGATTGCCCTGGCTAAGCTTCGTGGCGCAAAAATGGAAGTTAATGTTACCTGTGTTGGTTTCTCTGATGGAATGATCTGGAGGTCTCGTGCGATCAACAGCCCCTGCCCTCTGGAGGAGAGTGACTGGACAGTCTGTGCCTGCGGACTTCCCAATGCGCCGGAGCAGGAATGCTGCGACCTCTGCGGAAGAAAGCTGCGGCAGCCGGTTTCTGCGGACTTGTCAGCTGCAGTGCCTGTAGAAGTGGCGGAAGAACCTGCTGCGCCGATGCCGGAGCCGCCGCTGTTCAGGCCGGAACCCATCCTGCGCACGCCGGAGGAGCTGCAGGAGAGCTGCAACGCCTTTGTCCTTGCGGCGCAGGAGTATGAGGATATGGAGGAAGAGGAGGATGAGGGTGTACCTCGCTGGCTCTTCATCCTGCTGTGCGTCATCGGCGGAGTCGCCCTTTTGGCAGCGCTGACCTTCCTGTTCTACTTTCTGCGAAGCGCACAGCTTTTGTAAAAAAACAAGTTTTTTACAAAAAATCTATTTACAAAGCGTTTGTATAATGGTATAATTAAACGTAGATGGATAACTGGGTTAACCGGTTCGCCAATTTGTAAGAAAGCAGGATAAAAAGATGCCCCAATTTGTACAGACTTCGGAACAGAAGGCTCTGATCGAATCCCTGGTCAATGAGCTGCCCGTATACCGCAAGAAGCTCCGTATGTCTCAGGCTGACCTTGGCGAGGCCGTTGGCAAGAGCCGTCAGAAGATCTCTGAGATGGAGCGCGGAGTTGCCCCTCTCGGCTGGGATACTTATCTCGCAAGTCGGATCGTAGCCATGTCGTTCTGTGAGCCAAGG